>CAXBAZ010000015.1:0-16915 GCA_963973395.1 uncultured Acidimicrobiaceae bacterium | reverse complement strand
CATCGTGAGCAGGCTCACCATCCACACGTCGCCCTTCGGGATCGTGAGTTCGAAGAAGTCCCTCGCGAACGGCACGCCGAGGAGTACGCCGTAGGCGGCCGCCATCGCGACCGCGAGACCGATCTTCCAGAGGCGGAGCGGTGACGACGCGACGACGAGGACGACGAGGCCGATCCCGAGCAGCGTGATCGTCGCCGCCGACCGCGCATCGGTCAGCACGTCGGCTCCGATCTCGGTGCCGGCACCGTCGCGGGCGTAGAGGTAGACGACCCAGGTGCCGAGCGCCGCGACGATGCCCGCAGGGAGCGAGAACCGCACCACGCGACGGAGGAAGCCGGGCCGCACGAGGTTGGTGTTCGGAGCCAGCGCCAGGATCATGCCGGGCACACCGATGCTGAACGTGCCGATCAGGGTGAGGTGGCGGGGCAGGAACGGGAACTCGATCCGCTGGATGCCGATGATCGCGGTGAGCAGCACCGCGTACGTCGCCTTGGTGACGAACAGGTTGGCGACCCGCTCGATGTTGTTGATCACCTTGCGGCCCTGGGCGAGCACGTCGGGCAGGGTGGCGAAACGATTGTCGAGCAGCACGAGTTGTGCGACGCCCCGCGACGCAGCGCTGCCGCTCCCCATGGCGATGCCCATGTCGGAGTCCTTGAGCGCGAGCACGTCGTTCACGCCGTCGCCGGTCATGGCCACGACCCGGCCCTGGGCCTGCAGTGCGCCCACCATGGCCCGCTTCTGCTGCGGGGTCACGCGTCCGAACACCGCCGTGGTCTCGAGCGCGGTCGCCAGACTCGCGTCGTCCGGCAGCTCTCTGGCGTCGACGCTGGTGTCGGCTCCGGGCACTCCTGCCCGCTGCGCCACGGCGGCGACCGTCGCCACGTTGTCGCCGGAGATGACCTTGAGTTGCACACCCTGCTCGACGAAGAACGCGAAGATCTCGGCGGCGTCCTCGCGCACCGTGTCGTCCAGCAGGATCAGGGCCACGGGTTCGCGGCGCTCCGGCAACTCGCCGCTGCCGAGAGGGTCGTCGGACCGGGTGAGCATCAACACCCGCCTGCCGGCTGCGGCCTCGGCCTCGGTCCGCGTCCGGGCATCGGTGTCGTCGGGTCCGAGGAGCATGTCAGGGGCCCCGAAGTAGAAGGTGCCTCGTTCTGTGAACTGCGCCGCGGACCACTTGCGGGCCGAGCTGAACGGCGCCGTCGCCTCGAGGTTCCAACCCTCGGGACGGTCGTGAGCGGACGCGACCGCGGCCATCGTCGGGTTCGGGGTGGGATCCGAGTGCGCGACGGCACCGAGCGCATCGGTGGCGATCGCGGCGTCGTGATCGCCGAGTGGCACCAACTCACCGAACGAGATCTCGCCGGTGGTGATCGTGCCCGTCTTGTCGAGACAGAGGGTGTCGACCCGAGCGAGCAGCTCGACGGTGGCCAGCTCTTTCGCCAGTGCCTTCCGGCGGGCGATCGCGGTCACGCCCGCGACGAACGACAAGCTCGTGAGCAACACCAGGCCGTCGGGCACCATCGCGACCGCAGCCGCCACCGCTCCCTGCAGCGCCTCCTGCCAACGTTCCTCGACGTCGAGCAGGGCGAGCAGCAGCAGTGCACCCGCCGGCGGGATGAGGAACACCAGCACCTTGAGCACCGTGTTGATGCCCCGACGCAACTCGCTGTCGACCAGCTTGAACTGCTTGGCCTGCTCGGCGAGCGAGTTGGCGTACGACTCGCCCCCGACGCGGGTGGCCCGACACGCACCCGAGCCGACAGCGACGAAGCTTCCCGACAGCACCTCGTCGTCGATGCCCTTGTTCACGGGATCCGACTCGCCGGTGAGGAGCGATTCGTCGATCTCGAGCCCATCGGACCACAACACCGTCCCGTCGACGACGATCTGATCGCCGGGGGCGATCAGCAGGACGTCGTCGGTCACGATGTCCACGACATCGACGTCGCGCTCCACGCCATCGCGAACCACCTTGGCCTGCACAGCGTTGAGGAGCTGGAGCTTGTGGAGTTCGCGGCGGGCATAGAGCTCTTGCACGATGCCGATGATCGTGTTCGATGCCACGACGCCGACGAACAGCCCGTCGGCGGGGAACCCGGCCACCAGGATGAGCGCGAACAGCGCCAGCATGATCGCATTCACCCGGTTGAACACGTTGGCGAACACGATCTGACCGGTCGTACGGGACGTGCCGCGGGGCGCCACGTTGACGCGGCCGTCGGCGCGTCGCTGCTGCACCTCGGCGTCGGTCAGCCCCGACGGCTGCCGGGTCGCGGCGGTCACCGGCGAACGTCCGACGGATGGACGGGCGCCACCGCTGGGTCGAGATTCGCGAAATCGGCCCGCCGAACGATGGCAGCATATTCGTGTCCGGTAGGGGTCCGACCCCGTCAGGCCACGAGCCCCTCCGGCCACGCCTCATAGTTCACTGAGGAAAGTATCTCGGTAGCCTCGGTCCGGTGCCCACCGACCGTACGGACGATCCCACGCTCGAACTCGCCGCGCGGCTGCGTGCCGTGGTGGTACCCCTGGGTCGGTCGCTGCGGCAGCAGTCCGGCGGTCGGCTCACCGCCACACAGGCCTCGGTCCTCGGCACGGTCATGCGGTACGGCCCGCTACCCCTGTCGGCGATCTCGGCTCGCGAGCAGCTGTCGCTGCCGATGGTCTCGAAGGTGGTCACCGCCCTGGAGACCGAATGTCTCGTGATCCGCTCGAGCGACCCGACCGATGCGCGGGTGTCGCTGGTCGACGTGTCCGACGACGGCCGGGCCTGGATCGAGGAGACCCGCCGCCGGCGCGACCAGTGGCTGGCGGCACGGCTGGCGGACACCGACGCCGACGAGCGCGCGGCCCTCACGCAGACGATCGCGACGTTCGAGCGGATCATGGCGGACCCCTCGTGACCGCCACTGGCCCCGACACCGGGTTGGAGGCCGGCGACGCCACCGCCGGCACGGGGCCACACACCGGCTCGCCGCTGCGCCCGGAGCGCACCCCGATGTTCCACGGCTGGAAGGTCGCGATCTCCTCGGCGATCATCCTCGGATTCCAGAGTTCGCTGATCTTGCAGGCGTTCGGTAACTACGCCGTGGTGTTGCAGGAGCGCTTCGGCTGGTCGAAGACCACGATCTCGGTCGCCTATTCGTTCAACCGCGCCGAGAGCGGCCTGCTCGGACCGGTCCACGGATGGGCCCTCCAACGCTTCGGAACCCGACGGATCATGCAACTCGGCGCCGTCATCCTCGTCGCCGGATTCGTCTGGTTCAGTCAGATCTCGACGCCCGTCGGGTTCGTGGCGTCGTTCTTCGTGATCGCCATCGGTGCCGGTCTGTCGGGATTCATGACGGTGAACACCGAGGTGGTGCGATGGTTCGAGCGCCGACGGGCGCGGGCGCTGTCGCTCACCGCGCTCGGCATCGCCGCGGGCGGCTTGTTCGCCCCGCTGCTGGTGGTCGCTCTGACCCACCTCGGGTGGCGCACCACCGCCGTGCTGTCGGGGCTCGCGCTCGGCGCGGTCACGCTGGTGTTGTCACGACTGTTCGGCTCCAGTCCCGCCGAGCACGGCGTTCCCGTCGACGGCATCGAGAACCCCCCGGCCGCCGTCGGCCGTCAGGCGATCTCGCTCTCGGCGGTCCATCTGACCGCCAACCAAGCCGTGCGGACCTCTGCGTTCTGGTACCTGGCGCTGGGACACGCCGCAGCGCTGCTCGTGGTGGGCTCGGTGATCGCTCACCTCTCCTTGTTCCTCACCGACGAGCAGGGCTACTCGCTGCAGGGAGCCAGCTTCGTCCTGGCCGGCATCACGGTCGCCCAGGTCGTCGGCATGGCGCTGGGAGGCGTGTTCGGCGACCGACTGGACAAGCGGTGGTTGTGTGCGGGAGCGATGTTCGGCCACGCGACGGGCTTGCTGATGCTCACGTTCGCCACGTCGGCGGTGATGGTGTGGAGCTTCGTGGTGCTCCATGGTCTGGCATGGGGGATGCGGGGGCCGCTGATGAGTGCCATCCGTGCCGACTACTTCGGATCGACTGCCTTCGCTCAGATCATGGGGTACACGTCGATGATCTTGATGTTCGGTGTCGTCGGTGGGCCGCTGTTCGCCGGGATCCTGGCGGACGTGACCGGGAGTTATCGAGCGGGCTTCACGATCCTGGCCGTGCTGGCGGCGAGCGGCAGCGCGATGTTCGCCCTGGCGCGGCCACCGGCCCCGCCCGTCGACGCGGATGCCCGTACCCGATCGTGAACCACCCACCGCAGGGGCGGTCAGCGCGCACACGGACGAAGGGTCGCCGGCCGCTCGGTCGGATCGCCCGCTGACCTCGAACATCGGAAATTTGACCGGCCCGCACGGCATCGCCGAGACTCGCTCGATCCCCCGATGTCGCAGTGCGGAGCCGTCACGGCCCTGTCGGCGCGTCCACCATCGCACGCAGCAGGAGAAGAACTGTGCCTCGCACGCCCAGCCGTCGCTTTCGTTCCGCCGCTCTCCTCGTCACGATCGGCCTGCTCGCTGCATGCAGCGGGGATGATGACTCCGACGGTCCGGACTCGGCGAACGGCGGCGACGGGGACTACGAGATGCTGCTCGGGAGCTGCGACCCCCTCCGGGGGTCGGGCACGATCACGAACCGGGCCGGCGAGCCGGCCGCGTTCCGCGTCACGGTCGCCTACGAGTACACATCGGAGGACCTACCGAATCTGCGTCGCGACATCACTCCGGTGCTCGCCGACGGAGAGTCGTTCGACTTCTCGGTCGGACCCGACCCGACCGGCGGGTCACCGTCGGGCTGCGAGATCGTCGACGCCGAGCGGGTGGCGGCCGACGAGGCCGCCGTCGCCGAGGTGACCGAGCGTGAAGCCGCCGCGCCGGACGGCGAGGCGACGTCCGTGAGCATCGAGCCGCTGTGGACGGTGGCCGGGATCGGCGGCACCGTCCAAGCGGTCACGGCAGACGACTCGATCGGGTACATGACGTCGAGCCTCGATCGTGGAGGCGCGATCTACACGATCGATCTCACGACCGGCAACCTGATCTGGGAGATCGAGTCCGATCTCCGATTCGAGCAGATCGTCCCCGATGGCCGAGGCGGGTTGCTGGCTGCGTCCGGCACGCTCCTCGTGGCCTTCGACGCCGACGGCAACGAGACGTGGCAGGTCGCCGCCCTCCGACGGACCGAGGGGGCGCCGGCAGGCGCCATCGATCACATCGCCGTCGACGGCGACCTCGTGATCGTCGGGGGTCAGGCCCCCGGGGCGATCGCCGGCATCGACCTCGCGACCGGCGAGCAGCGCTGGCACCTGGCTGCGGACGAGGCCCTCAGCGAAGCGCCGATCGGTTTCGGCGGCGGGGGCGACATGGTGACCGTCACCGAGCACGGTGTGCTGGTGGCCGGCGGCACGCCGAGCCTGCGTCATCTCGCGTTGTTCGACCTCGCCGGCGGCGCGCCGGAGGTGCGATGGTCGGTGCCGGACGTCGGGACCAACGCGACCACGGACGGCACGGCGGTCGTCGATGCCGCAGGTGGCACGGTGACCGCGTGGGACGTCGCCACCGGCGGAGAGCGGTGGTCGGCCACGAACGCCGACTGGGAGACCGCCCCGGCGGCAGGCGAGCCGGCGATCGTCGACGATGTCGTCATCGTGCAGCGCGCGAACTCGACGGTCGCGTTCGACCTCGCGACCGGCGAACAACTCTGGGAGGCGGTCGACATGCCGACGTACTGGGGTTTCCTCGGTTCCCACGTGCGGTACGAGGGTCAGGTCTTCGGTCAGGTGTCGCTCAACCAGTTGGTGCTCCTGGGCTCCGACGGAGCGGTCATCGACATCGCTGTCGAGGGCGACATCCGTGGCACCCTGTCCGGCGTCGCCCAGGACGGTGCACTCGTGCTCCTCGCTGCCCGAGGATCGACGCAAGCGCAGGGTTCGACTGCGTGGGTGCTCGACCTCGACACCGTCGGCTGAAGAATCCGCGCCACACCGGAGACCGGTGCGGTCAATCGCTCGCGTCGATCGCGACGAGCGACACGTCGGTGTGCTCGGGCATCGGCGGCACGCGGAGCGCGAAGATCCACGTGAGCACGACGAACACGGCGGAGCCCCAGAGGGCAGCTGCGAGGTCGCCCCACAGGTAGAGCACACCGGACAGCAGCGTGCCGACGAGACGGCCGGCGGCGTTGGCCGAGTAGTAGAAGCCGACGTCGAGCGCCACGTCGTCGTCGTCGGCGAACACGAGCACGAGGAACGAGTGCAGTGACGAGTTCATCGCGAACACGACACCGAACACGATCAGGCCGCCGACGATCGTGACGGTGACGGCGACGTCGAGCGCGACGAACACCGCGATCGCCACCGACACGGCGGTGAGCACCAGAGCCCAGCGTTGCGCTGCGGTCACCTCGTCGACCGCTCGATCGCCGCGGCCGAGGAAGCGGGGGGCGAACGACTGCACGATCCCGTAGCCGATCACCCACACCGCCAAGAATCCGCCGACCCCCTGTTCGGACCAGCCGAGCTCATCGGCGAGGAACACCGGCAGGGCCACGACGAACCAGATGTCGCGCGACGCGAACAGGAAGAAGCGTGCTGCGGACAGTCGATTGATCGCGGACGACTTGGACAGCACCGATCTCAGGGGCGGCTGCTTCTTCGACTTGCCGATGTCTTCGTTCAGGAACACCAGGAGGCCGACGACGGTGACCGCCAGCGCCGCGGCCATGGCCCAGAGGGCGCCGTCGTAGCCGATCCAGGCGAGCAGCGCGGCGCCGACGAAGAACCCGACGCCCTTGAGCGCGTTCTTCGAGCCGGTCAGGATCGCCACGAGTCGGAACAGCGAGCCCTCGCCGGCGACCGTCTTGACCGCGCTCTTGGAGCTCATCTTCGTCAGGTCCTTGGCGACGCCGGAGAGGGCTTGCATCGCCATGACGAAGGTGACCGACAGCCAGCGCTCCCACGACGGCGACTCGAACGTTAAGGCACCGAGCGCCAGGATCTGCAGGCCCAGCCCGGCGACCAACGTCCGGTTGAGTCCCCGGCGGGCGCCGGCCCAACCTCCCAGCAGGTTGGTCAGGATGCCCATGAACTCGTATGCGAGGAAGAGGAACGCGATCGCGACGGGCGAGTAACCGAGGGAATTGAAGTGCAACAGCACGAGCATGCGCAGCGCACCGTCGGTGACGGTGAACACCCAGTAGCCGGCCGTGACCAGGATGTAGTTGCGGAGTTGCATGTGGTCTATCCGAGCGAGGCGGCGACCATCGCGGTGAGCTCGGCCATACGGTGGACGTAGCCGAACTCGTTGTCGTACCAGACGAGCACCTTCACCATCCGTCCGTCGATCACCATCGTCGACGGACCGTCGACGATGCCCGATCGTGTGTCGTTCGTGTAGTCGGCCGACACGAGGGGCCGGGTCTCGAACCCGAGGATTCCGTGCAACGCTCCGTCGGCCGCCGCCCGGAACATGCCGTTGATCTCCTCGACGGTGACATCACGATGCATGGTGAACACACAGTCGGTCAGCGAAGCGTTCAGGAGCGGCACTCGCACGGCGATGCCGTTCAACTTGCCGGCGAGTTCCGGATAGATCAGCGTGATCGCCGTCGCCGACCCGGTCGATGTCGGAATCAGCGAGTTCAGTGCCGAGCGGGCGCGACGCAGATCCTTGTGTGGGGCGTCGACGATCACCTGGGTGTTGGTCACGTCGTGCACCGTGGTGATCGCTCCCCGCTCGATGCCGATCCCCTCGTGCAGCACCTTCACGACCGGAGCCAGGCAGTTGGTCGTACACGACGCCGCAGTCACGATTCGATGAACGTCGGGGTCGTAGAGATCGTCGTTGCAACCCATCACCACGTTGAGCACGCCGTCGCTCTTCACCGGGCACGCCACGATCACCTTGCGGGCACCACCGGCGAAGTGGGGTCCGATGGCCTCGGCGGTCGTGAAGGCTCCCGTCGCCTCGATCACGAGATCGACGTCGCAGTCGCCCCACCGGACGTCGCCGGGAGACGAATGTTCACTGAAGGTCACCGGGGCTCCATCGATCGCGAGACGATCACCTTCGACACCCACGTCGCCCGGATACCGGCCGTGGACAGTGTCGAACTCGAGGAGGTGCGCGGCGGTGTCGAGGCCGCCCCGGTGTTCGTTGACGTGGACCAACTCCAGGTCGGGGTGATCACGCAGGGCACGCACCACGAGGCGACCCATCCGCCCGAAGCCGTTGATGCCGAGTCGCACGGTCATCGCTGCATCTCCGGTGCGTCGGCGAGAGGATGCACGAGCGAGGAGATGCGGGCGTCGAGCTCGGCGACGACGGCATCGAACGCGGCCGGTGTGCCGACCGCGACCGGATCGGGGATCGACCAGTGCCACCAATCCGGGCCCGGTTCGAGTTCCTCGTGCACGAGATCGCAGACCGTCACGACCTGCGCCGTCGCCGGGATGGAGTCGATCTGGGCGGGCACCGCGTCGGCGAGCGAGAGGTTGGCACGCCGAGCCGCGGCGACCGCGCTGCGATGCACCCGAGCGGCGGGGCGGGTCCCCGCCGACGACGCACGACGACCCGTACGGGCCGTCCACAGCGCCGCCGCCAGCTGCGACCGGGCCGAGTTGTGGCTGCAGAGGAACAGCATCTCCCCCGCGGGTGCGCATGCGGCCACCCCGACCCCGGTGAACGGGTCGCGGGCGAGCCGTACGTACTTCCGGCGTCGGTCCCCCGCCGACGACGCACGTGCGATCAGACCGCACTGTTCGAGCACCTCGAGGTGATGTGCCAGCAGGTTCGACGGGATCGCGAGTCGATCGGCCAGTTCCTTCGGCGACCGATCGCTCGTGGTCAGTTCCTCGACGATCGCCAGTCGAGCGGGTTCTCCCAGCGCCGCATGGACCGATGCTCGGGCGAGCAGTCGGGCATCGTTCGCCCAGGTCCCGCTCACGGCGTGACCACCCGCAGCGTCTGCAGCAGCGCCTCGACACGTTCGCGGATCTCGTCGCGTGCCGAGCGGACATCGTCGATGGTCGCCCCGACCGGATGCGCCAGGATCCAATCTTCGTACCGCCGGCCGGGAACCACGGGGCACGCCTCGCCACATCCCATGGTCACGACCACATCGGCGGCGGCGATCACATCGTCGGTGAACGGCTTCGGATACGCCTCGGTCAGGTCGACTCCGACCTCGTGCATCGCCGCGACCACTGCCGGTGAGAGTTCCGCCGACGGCTCAGTACCCGCGGACCAGACAGCGATGTCGTCGGCCAGGTGGCGCAACCACCCGGCCGCCATCTGCGACCGGTCCGAGTTGTGCGTGCACACGAACAGGACGCCCGGCGCCGGACCGGGGTCGGCCGAACGGGTTCGGGCGACCGCGAGCAGGCGCTCACGGGCGAACCGCTGGGCGAGCAACGGCAGGTACGTCGCCACCGTGGCGCGGTCGGCCAGCTGCCGGTGCGAATCGTGCACACAGCGCTCGACCGTCTCGACCCCGAACACACCCACGAACTCCCCGGCCAACACCGAGATCGCCCTCTCCATCTTGTCCCCGGTCTCGCGGTTCGTACTGTCGTCGATGTCGGTGCTCACCAGATTCACTCAACCATGGTTGAGTGAATCTGGGCAATAGCAACGAGATGAACACGGCGTGAACGTCTGGACTTCGAGCTTCGGCACGACGGCAGGATGGCCCGCACTCCGCACGCCATGGCCGAGGCGCATCAAGCCCGAGTGCCCGGGGTAGTGCCTGTCTGCCAACGACAGCTGGCACGACCCCACCGCCGGAGACACGACCACCGTGCACACGCTCGAGATCGCCATCATCGCAGGAGCCCGCTTCGGCATCGGCGAACCCCACGCCGGTGGCCTCGAGCGGCACACCGAGGTGCTCGCTCGGCAGCTGGCCGGCAGGGGCCATGCCGTCACGGTCTTCGCCGGGACCGGCGCCGACCACGACGACGCCGATCTCCCCTACGTCGTCCGGGCCCTCGCCGTACAGCCGCTCGTGCTCTCCGACGCCGCGCGGGCCGACGTGTCCATGCCGCCGGAGCAGTTCATGGTCGAACACGACGCCTATCTGGAGCTGGCGGTCAGGCTGCAGGACGAGCAGTTCGACGTCGTCCACAACAATTCGCTGCACTATCTGCCGGTCGTGACGGCGTGGAAGGCCGCGACCGTGCACACACTGCACACACCGCCGACGCCCTGGCTGGAGAGCGCGCACCGGATCCGGCGGCAGCGGGCGATCGCGTGCACGGTCGTGTCGGTGTCGCGGGACAATGCTCGCCGCTGGGGCGATCTGACCCATCGTGTGATCCACAACGGCGTCGACCTGGAGCTGTGGGCACCGAGCGGCACCCGGGGGCCACACGCCTTCTGGTCGGGACGCCTGGTGCCGGAGAAGGGACCCGATCTCGCGATCGCCGCGGCGCGAGCGGCCGGTGTCCCGTTGGTGCTCGCCGGACCGATCCACGACCTCGGGTTCTTCGAGCGCGCCGTGCAACCCCACCTCGGTGCCGAGTGCACGTACCTCGGCCACTGCGATGCAGCGACGACCGCCCGGTTGCTCGCTGCGTCGTCGGTGGCGCTGGTCACGCCGCGCTGGGACGAGCCGTTCGGGCTCGTCGTCGCCGAAGCGCTCGCTTGTGGCACCCCGGTCGCAGCGTTCGCGCGCGGAGCGGTTCCCGAGCTGCTGGACGACGACATCGGGGCGTGTGCTCCACCCGACGATGTTCGGCGCCTCGCGGATGCCATCGATGTGGCACTGCGCTGCGACCCGGCCCGGTGCCGGGCGGTCGCGGTCGAGCGCTACTCCGCAGATCTGATGGCGGAGCGCTACGAGCAGACGTACGTGGAGTTCGTGGAGGGCGACGTGCGTCCGGGCCTGGTCGGCAGCCGGTGACGTCTCGTCGGGCCGTGATCGGCTACTACGTGCATCACCACGGGGCGGGTCACGCAGCTCGCTTCCGCGCGATCGCGGCAGCGTCCGAACAGCGCCTCGTTCCGATCAGCGAGCGCAACGACCTCGGTGGACTCGTCCTCCCGAGCGACGTGCCGGCGGCGGAACCGGCCGATCCGACCGCCGGCGGTGCACTGCACTGGGCACCGCTGGATCCATCGACCGCGACCCCGCGCGTCAAGCACTTGGTCGACTGGCTCGACAGGGTCCGGCCTGCCGGGGTGGTGGTCGACGTGTCCGTCGAGATCGCCCTGGCGTGTCGACTCGCCGGTGTCGCAACGGTCTACGTCCGGCTCCACGGCCCGCGACGGGACGGTGCCCACCGGATGGCGTACTCGTCGGCGACCGGGCTGCTCGCTCCCTACCCGGCGGAGCTGGAAACCGACCGGGCGCCCGAAGTGATCGACAAGACGCGGTACGTCGGCTTCATCCACCCCGTCGACGCCGGCCCGTCCACGTCCGACGACCCCGGTCACGGCGTCGACATCACCATCCCGACCGCGCGTGACGCCGTCGTGCTGTGGGGTCGCGGTGGCGGCCACCTCCGGGGCGGCGTCGTCGACGCCGTGGCGGGGGCGATCGACGGAACGGTCTATTGCGCCGGGAGCGAGATCTTCGAACCGGGCGACGGTCCGTCGGCGTGGAACGTCGTCGAGTTGGGTTGGGTGCCGGACACTGCGCTGTTGCTGACCGGGCGTCCGCTCGTCGTGTCGTCGGCGGGTAGCAGCTGCGTGGCTGCCGCCGCGCGGGCCCGCTGCCCGCTCGTGGTCGTGGCCGTGCCGCGCCCGTTCGAGGAGCAGCACGACCACGCAGCCGCGCTCGCTGCCGCAGGCGTGGCGGTGTGCGCACCCACGACCGCGGACCCGGCAGTGTGGCGTCGAGCGGTCGTCGCATCGAGAACCGCGGCGAGTTCATGGGACCGGCTCCGACCGCATCTGGACGGGGCCCCGGCCGCCGCCGCCGCGATCGCCGACTGGCTGGCCCCATGACCGGGCGATCGATCGGCGTGGTCACGATCGCGGCCGGTCGGCGGCGCCATCTCGCCCGCCAGATCGATTCAATCGCCCACCAGCTGCACCGACCCGACGCATACGTCGTCGTGGACATGGGTGGTCCGCCCATCGAACCGAATGCGCTCGACCGGCCGAGGGTGGTCGCTGCAACCGGATCCGGAGCTCAGCTGGACCTCGCCAGGAGCAGGAACCTCGGCTGCCACGAGGTCGGTACCGACGTCATCGTGTTCTTGGACGCCGACTGCATCGCGACACCCACGCTCGTCGGCGACTACGCCGCTCGGCTCGCAGAACGGCCGGGCATCCATGCCGGCCCGGTGGGGTACCTCCCACCACGCTCCGACGACGACGCCTGGGACGTCGACTCCCTCGACGCCGTCGCCGACTACCACGAACGGCGACCACATCCCGCGACCCCGCTCCACCGCAGCGATCGCTACGACCTCTTCTGGTCACTGTCGTTCGCCATCGATCGGCTGTCGTGGGACCGGATCGGCGGATTCGACGAACGCTACGTCGGCTACGGCGGCGAGGACACCGACTTCGCGCGCACGGCGCAGACGTCGGGCATCGACCTGTGGTTCGGTGGTTCCGCCGTGGCGTTCCACCAGTTCCATCCGTCCTCGTCGCCCCCGACACAACACCTCGACAGCATCTGCCGGAACGCGACGGTGTACTACGACAAGTGGGGTGAATGGCCCATGGGCGGTTGGCTGCAGGCGTTCGTCGATCTCGGACTGATCGCGTGGCGCCCATCGGCGAACGCGATCACGGTCGTGGGATCAGCTCCCCATACAGCTCGCGATGCCGAGCTGCGATGAGCCGGCGCTGCTCCAGTCGCATCTGCCACGGCAGTGGCTCGGGACGCGCGGCCCGCAGCGCCTCCTCGATCGCCCGCTCGCAGGACGCCGCGTCGAAGCCGTCGTTCTCGTTGCACCGGAAGGTACGGTCGGCGCCTTGGTCGGCGTACGCCCCGCAATCGGGGGCGACGACGGCGACACCGAGATCGCGGCACGCCTCCAGCCAGCCGGAATGCGTTCCGAACCGGTACGGGAGCACGCTCACCCGCAGTCCGGCGATGTAGTCGACGAACCCGTCATCGTCGAAGAAGTCGTGCACGTGCAGGTCGAGCGAGCCGGCGGCGCAGGCGTCATGGAGCCTGAACATCAAGTCCCGGTCGTGGCGCTCGCCGGTCGGTGATGCGACGTCGCAGTGCACGTCCACCCGCAGCGTCGCGCCGGGAACTCGCGCGACGGCCGCGACCGCGGCGTCGACGACACCGACCTCCATGTTCGTCCGCAGACTCTTGAGGTGCACTCCGACCACGTGCGTCGTCGGACGCGAACGCGATCGGCGGGCACGGAGATCGTCCAACGCCACGATGTGCGGATGCGGGATCACCTCGGCGACGACGCCGAAGTCGTCGCGGATGCGGTCGGCGGCCCATCCGGTCAAGGTCACCACCCGGTCGGCGTGATCGAGCAGTACGCGCAGCTGCCGACGATGCAGTTCGGGAGTCTCGTGATGGGGATTGCGGAGATCGTGAACGGTGACGACCAGGGCCTTGCTGTTGGAGGCGAGCCGGCCACACAGCTTCGCGAGGTCCGCCGGTTCGAAGCCGTCGAACCCGAAGTGGATGTGCATGACGTCGAACTCGTCTGCATGCCGATCGACCCACTCGGGTCGGAGCATGACTGGCGGCCACCAGGGATCGCCCGGATCGGAGAGCCGGACCACACCGTCTCCACCGTCGGGGTCGGCCAGGTGCAACACGTACGGATGACCGGCCGGTACCGATGCGACCCGGATCGTGCGCTCGCCGTCGGTCGCCGGCGCGTCGTCCCCGGGTTCCCGCACGTGCGTCGGCCGATCAGGTCCCTCGAGATCGAACGTCGTGTCGTGCATGGCGTGTCGGTACCCGTCCTACACCGATCCGATGCGGTGTCGCGCCGGAGCGTCAGCCGTGGATCGCGTGGGCAGCGGTGAGCTTGCGGAGCGTCCGGTCGAGAGCGGCGCGCTCGTTCGCAGTGAGCGGGGCGAGCAGTCGTTCCTCGTTCACAGTGTGGTCGGTCACTGCGGCGTCGATGGTGGCGATGCCCGAGTCGGTCATCTCGACGAGCATGCTGCGTCGATCGTCGGGATCGAGCCGTCGAGCGATATGTCCCGCCGCTTCGAGCCGATCGAGGCGACCGGTCATCCCCGCCGGTGAGAGCATCAGGCTGCGCGAGAGGTCGATCGGGCGGAGCACGTAGGGCTCGCCCGAACGGCGAAGTGCGGCGAGCACGTCGAACTCGGCCACGCTGAGACCGTGGCGGAGGAGCACCGCCTCGATGGCGGGGCGGATGATCGCCTGCAACCGACCCAGGCGTCCGATCGTCGCCATGGCCCCCAACTCGAGGTCGGGCCGTTCCCGCCGCCACTGGGTGATCAGCTCGTCGACGGGATCGGCAGCGGACATGCGTACATGTTATCCATCACACACGAAATCTCTTGCACCGGATATTTCGTTAGCGTATTATCTGCAGCATGAATAATCACATGACTCAGCCCACCGCGAGCGCGCTGGTGCTCGACCTCTACGACGCCGTGCTGACGGGAAACGTCGAGCGCGCACGCGCCGTCCTCACGGACGACGTCGTCGTCCACGTGCCCGGCTCACATGCCCTCGCCGGCGACCACGTCGGCGTCGATGCACTGTTCGACTTCGTCGAACGAACGCGCCGGTCGACCGACGACGGCGAGCACATCGACGTCCTCGACGTCCTCGAAGGCAGCGACCACGTCGCCGTGTACTGCCGCGTGAGCGCCACCCGCCTGGGTCGTCCACCGCTCGACAATCTCACGATCCACCTGGCGCGACTCGACGCCGGACGTGTCGCCGAGATCACCCTGCACAATCGCGACGACCGCCCGGTCGACGACTTCTGGAGTTGACGATGACGATCCTTGACCTGACTGCGACACGCGAACTGGCCCTGCCCGCCCCGACGGTCTGGTCGGTGCTCGCTCGCTACGACCGCGACCCCGAATGGAGAACCGGTGTCGTGACGATGGCACCATCGCCTCCGGGTGAGGCACACATCGGCACGACGACCATCGAAGAGATGCGCTTCGGTGGGCGCACCTTCCGCAACGTCGCCGAGGTCCTCGACGTCGTGCCGCACCGGTCGATCACCTGGCGCACGATCGAAGGGGCGGACGCGAACGGTCGCCGCTCGGTCGAACCGATCGATGAGGGCCGCTGCCGTGCGACGCTCGAGCTCACCGTCCGGCCCACCGGGATCGAGCGGCTGCTGTCACCGATCATCGGCCGGATGATCGAACACAACCTGCGGTCGGACCTCGCCCGCCTCGAGCAACTGGCCACTCGCGATCTGACCGCGTCAGCCACCAGGTGAGGCACGGCGCATCGGGACCGACGCGACGAGGTGGTTGAGCGAGCCGGCGAACGCGAAGTGAACCCGGCCGGATTCGACGGGTCAGCAGGAGCGTCGGCAAGGAGTCATCCGCACCCACCACGATCGGGTCGATCGGTCGGTCGAACTGGCGATGCACCGCCGTAGATGTGGCGTACGGCGAGCGGCTGTCAGCGCTGGTCGAGGCCGTCGTCGAACTGGAAACGGCGTCCGCTGATGAATCTCGGGACGACCTGAACCCAGTGCGGTCCGGCCTCGGTCCACGGCTCGGGGGCGGCAGTGAGGTCGTGCGGCGATGCCTCGTGGGCGACTCCCTGGACGAGCACGCTCCAGCCGGTGCGTCGGGCTTCGTCGATCGAATCGATCTGGAACGCAACCGGTCGCCGCCGCAGCGCGTCGAGCTTGGTACCGGGATGGGTCCGAAACAGGACGGTGTCGCCCGAGAGCACGTAGTTCACCGGCACGACGAATGGCAGATCGTCGCGATCGACGACGGCAAAGCGCCCGACTCGGCGTTCACCGAGCAGGGCGAGGCACTCGGCCCGCTCCAGCGTCACCAGCACACCCGGTCGAGCGTTGTCGCCGAGCCCCCGGCCGGGCCGAGCTTCGTGTCCGTCGTCGTCGGGCAGACTCTGCACGGCTCCTCCTCGAAGATCACGGCTGCTGGTCGAACCTATGGAAGATTCCAGGGTTGTCCAACTCGCTCGTGTCGCGTCCGGACGGTGACAGCACGCCTGTCGCAGGGCCACGCGCCCCGCTGGCCACCGAGTCAGCGAGTCGCCAGCACGGCGACCAGGAACGTGGATGCCGGACCGAAGGGACGCAGATCCCATGACGACAATCGAAGCTCGACACGAAGTCCGGCGGAGACGGCGTCGGCGAAGAAGTCGTCGAACTCGTACCCTCGGTCTGCTCCGAACCCGACCACGAGTCGACCGTCCGGGCCGAGAGGCGCCCGGAGCTGGTTCAGCACCGTGCTGCGCGTGGCGGGATCGAGGAATGTCATCACGTTGCCTGCGGAGACGACCACGTCGAAGGGCTCCGCGATGCCCTCGGAGGCGAGGTCGAGCACGGCCAGGTCTCGTGCCAGCCAGATCGCGTCGGGATGATCACCCTCGGCGGCAGCGATCAACGCCGGGTCGATGTCGACGCCGACCACACGATGGCCGAGCGCAGCGAGCCGACCACCGACCCGTCCCGGTCCACAGCCGGCATCGAAGATCCGAGCACCACGGGGAACCATGGCATCGACGAACCGGGCCTCACCATCGAGATCGCGACCCTCGGCGGCCATCGTCCGAAATCGTTCGATGTACCACGCCGAATGACCGGGGTTCTCCTCGATCATCCGCAGCCAACCGTTGTCGCTCACACCGTGACGGTATCGAGACGACAGCCGCCGTCGCTCGCTCTCGTGGCGACGAGTGCGGCGATAGCGTGCCGTCGCGAGATGAACGACCAATCCGAACGGTCGGCGTTCCACGAGTGGGACCCGCTCGCCCCTAACGTGCTCGACGACCAACCCGGCGCC
>CAXBAZ010000014.1:0-17184 GCA_963973395.1 uncultured Acidimicrobiaceae bacterium | reverse complement strand
CGGCAGCATCAGCGCCGTCAACGCCCACATGGCGCTCAGTCCCACCCTCCTCGCGTTCATCGTGATCGTGCTCGGTGGCCTGGGGAGCGTCGGGGGCACCATTATCGGCGCGTTCATCCTGTCGTGCATGACGTCCATCGCCACGATTTACGTCCCCGGCTATCAGCAGTCCGCAGCCTTCCTGTTGCTGATCGTGCTGCTCGTCGTGCGTCCGCAGGGCCTCTTCGGCAAGGCTGGAATCGGTCACTGATGTCGTCGGCCCGGAAGCAAGAAGGAAATCGGTTGCCGTCCACGGACCGAGCCTCGGGAATCTTCGCAATGTGCATCGTCCTCGCCGCCGGCGTGCGTTTGCTACCGCGCCCGGACCTTCAATCGATCGCCGTGCTCGCGCTCACGTTGGCGTCACTCGGGCTGGCATTGAACCTCGTTGTTGGACTCGGCGGTCAGCTCAGCCTCGCACATGGTTCCATTTTCGGCGTCGGGGCTTATACGTCTGTGCTTCTGGTCATGAAGCGGGATTGGCCGTTTCTGCTCGCGGTCGGCGCAGCGTTCGTCGTGGCGATGGTGGTCGCGGCGATTGTGGGATGGCCCTCGATACGAACGTACGGACTTGCATTCTCGATCACGACGCTTGCGTTCGGGGCGATCATTGTCGAGTTCGCACAGAACCAACGCGGGTTGACTGGTGGGGCCACCGGCGTCGTCGGAATCCCGTATCCGGAGATCGCTGGGTTCAGGTTCAGCGAGCCGCAGGACCAGGCGATTCTGGCGGTGGTGGTGATTGGGCTGCTGCTGTTCGTGAACAAGAACCTTCGCTCGTCTGGAAGTGGCGCTTCGCTCAGGGCCGTCGGCGCGGATGAGGAACTTGCTCGAGTCTTCGGAATGCGACCTGCTGGTGTGCGACTACGCGCCTTTGTGCTCTCCGGAGCGCTGGCGGGTGTGGGAGGCGCTGTCTATGGCCAAACGCGGGGCTTCATCGAACCGACCGACTTCGGTTTCATCAGCAGTTTCGAAGCGGTCGTCTTCGTGATCGTCGGCGGCGCCGGCTCCTTGTACGGCGCGGTGCTCGGCGCCGTTGCGCTCGTGTTCATTCCCGAGTTCTTCAAGTTCGGCGGTGCGTGGAGGCTGCTGATCTACGGCGTGTTCCTGCTCGTGATCATTCAGTTGGCGCCCGACGGTCTCGCCTCGCTCGTGCGGCGGGCAACCAAGCCGTTCGGGCTCGGTCGCGGCGCCGACGACTCACGTCCGGCGACCGGGCTGGGCGCTGCTTCCGACGTCGCGCCCGCGACATCCAGAAGGTCCGCCGCTGGCGGCGAGTTGGTCGTCTCCGGCGTCGGAAAGCGGTTCGGCGGCCTGCAGGCGCTGAACGACGTGACGTTCTCGATCGATTCCAGTGACGGCATCGTCGGGTTGATCGGTCCCAATGGTGCCGGCAAGACAACTCTGCTCGCAATGTTGAGCGGTGTCGGCCATCCCGACAGCGGCGTCGTCGCAATCGGCGACACGGACGTCAGCCACCTTGGGCCAGAGGATCGGGCAGAGCACGGATTGCGGCGCACCTTCCAGGGGAGCCGGGTGTTCGATCAGATGACTGTGTATGAGAACCTCAGAGCCAGTCTTCACCTGACCCGCCGGGTCCGGTTCGTGCCTGATGTGGTGCTCGGCCGTCGGGCGGGTGACCGACAATGGCAGCACGACATCGAACGGCTCCTGGTGGAGTGGAATCTCACCGATGTGCGAGACCAAGTCGTGAAGGATCTTGCGTATGGCACCAGGGCGCAGGTTTCGTTGGCGATGGCACTGGCCGTCGAACCAAGAGTTCTGTTGCTCGACGAACCCCTTGCGGGAATGACGGCGGAGGAGCGCTCGGCGGTCATGTCGCGATTGCAAGACGTCGCCGACTCCGGTGTGACGGTGCTACTGATCGAACATGACGTCGAGAGTGTCTTCAACCATTGTCGTCGTGTCATCGTGCTGTCGAGCGGCGAGGTCATTGCCGACGGTGATCCAGCGCTCGTCCGCAACGATCCGGACGTGCTCGCGGCCTACTTCGGGAATCGAGTGGAGCAGTCCGATGTTGGAGATTGACGGGCTTGCCACCGGCTACGGCAAGATCGAAGTGATCAGCGATCTCTCGCTCCGAGTCGAGTTGGAAGAGGTCGTCGCGGTGCTGGGGCCCAACGGCGCGGGCAAGTCCACCCTCGCGCGCTGCATCTCGGGACTGATCAAGGCGAACCGTGGGTCGATTCGCCTCGGCGACGACGACATCACCACGGCTCGGTCTGCGGTCCGCGTGGCGAAGGGCATCGCGCATGTGCCCGAAGGACGACACGTCTTTCCCACGATGAGTGTCCGCGAAAACCTGTCGATGGGGGCGTACCGCACCAAGCGAAATGTGCCTGCACTGCTCGACGAGCAACTCGAGCGCTTCCCTCGGCTGCGCGAGCGGCTTGGGCAACGCGCCGGTTCGCTGTCGGGGGGTGAACAGCAGATGTTGGCAATCGCGCGCGGGATGATGCTCAACCCGCGGCTCATCATTCTGGACGAGCCGTCGCTCGGCCTCGCGCCGATCATGGTCGACGTCGTAGTCGAAGCAATCCAGGGGCTTCGTGGATCCAAACGAACGGTGATCCTCATCGAGCAGAACCCACTGGTTGCACTCGACACCGCCGATCGGGTGCTGGTGATGCGTCGAGGTGAGTTGCACGATCACGGCGATGTCGACGAACTACGTCGGTCAGGTCGGTGGCGCGACCTGCTTCGACTGGAGGAGATGAAATGACGGCAAGCAAGCCTGTGAAGTTCGGCCTGCTGTTCTCGACCCAGCTGCCCGAGGTACCGGGATCGGCCGCGGAGCTCTGGAAAGAGATCCTCGACGAAGCTCAGCACGCGGAGGATGTCGGCTTCTACTCGGTGCACTTGCCCGAGCACCACATGCGCGAGGACGGATATCTGCCTCAGCCGATGGTCGCCGCTGCTGCGATAGCACAGCGAACTCGCTCAGTCTTCGTCGGCCCCACGGTCATGGTGGCGCCGCTTCGGCACCCGGTGCACCTTGCCGAAGAAGCTGCGATGGTCGACGTGCTTTCGGACGGCCGGCTCATCCTCGGTCTCGGCATTGGAAACTTCCAACCGGAGTTCGACCTTTTCGGGTTGCCGATGGAGCATCAGGGAGCGCTGTTCGACGAAGTCCTGGGCCTACTGCTGCGGTTCTGGGACGGGTCTCCCGTACATCACGAAGGTCGCTTCTTCAACTTCGACGGGCAAATCGTTCGACCGCTTCCCGTCCAACAGCCGCGTCCACCCATCTGGATCGGAGGTATGTCGAAACCCGGAGTTCGTCGAGCCGCACGGTTCGGGCTCCCCCTCATTCTCGATCCACTGCACCCGATCGAGCACCTACGGACCTGGGTCGATCTCTACCGAGAAGAATGCGCCCAGCTCGGCAACCGACCTGAGGTGATCCTCATCCGCTACGGATGGATTGGGGATGCGGATTCGCTGGAGCATGTCTGGTGGCCGCACCTTCGACAAACGATGTGGACCTACTTGCGTGACATCCCGCGGCTCCGCACCGACGTCGATCCCAGAATCGCCGCATGCCAACAGATCGACGATCTTCGCCTCGACTGGGTCAAGCCGGACCGATTCTTGATCGGCACCGAGGAAGAAGTGCTGGCAACAGCACGCCGTTGGGCCGAAAGGCTCGACTGCGATCATGTCATCGTCAAGCTCCAGGGATCGACCGGGCCCTGGGGTTCGTCACTCTCAGACACCGTCGAAGCATGGGGCCGCGCCGTGGCACGGCCCCTTCTGGCTTCGGACCCCGACACCATCGAGCCGGACGATAGAGGGATCACAACATGAACCAGGTGGGAATGCATTGGGAAGACTTTGCAGTTGGCGACGTGTTCGAGTCGTCGGCGAGGACGATCGCAGAAGCAGATATCGTCAACTTCGCCGGTGTGTCTGGCGATTTCAACCCGCTGCACACCGATGAGGAGTACGCGCGAAGCCTCGGTTTCGAAAGCCGACTTGCCCACGGCACGCTCGTGCTGTCCGTGGCGACCGGCTTGATCGCCCGCATGGGCCTCCTCGAGGGAACCGCAATCGCCTTCCTCGAGCTGACCTGGAGATTCGTCGGGCCGGTCCTGAGTGGCGACACGGTCAAGGTGCATCTCCGAGTCACCGAACTTCGTCCGACCAAGCGCGACGACCGAGCCGTCATGATACGCGACGTCGACGTCGTCAACCAGCGTGGTGATGTCGTCCAGAATGGCTCACAGACACTCCTCATCAAGAGGCGGCCGACGGACGATTCAACATGAGTTCCGTGGTCATCGCCGGCGTCGGCGAGAGCGCCATCGGTGAAGTTCCCGACCAAGACGCGCTCTCGATGGGCGCAGACGCGTGCCGACGCGCCGTTGCGGACGGAGGCTTGGCGATGTCCGACGTAGACGGCGTGCTGTCCGTGGACTCGATTGCCGAACCATTCCGAATGCACAGCGTCGTTCTTGCCGAACACCTCGGTGTCCGCGCCAACCTGTCGATGACCGGATCCCTCGGGGGAGCGACTCACATCGCGTTGGTGCTCCAGGCGCGTGACGCAATACTCGCTGGTCGGGCGAACGCAGTATTGGTCACCTCATCTGATCGGCTTCGAACCGGGATGACTCGCGACGCAGCGCTCACTGCGCTCGTTCAAGGCGCAGGGCATCCCGACCTCGAAAAGCCCTACGCGCCGTTGTTGGCGAGTCTGTACGGCATGGTGGCGCACCGCCACATGCGTGAGTACGGAACTACTCCAGAGCAGCTCGCAATGGTCGCGGTCGTCCACCGACAACACGGCGCGCTTCACCCCACGGCGCAACTGCGAGAGCCGGTGACCATCGACGAGGTCCTTGCGTCGCGGATGGTGTCCGACCCACTGCACGCGTTGGAGTGCTCGTTGGTCTCCGACGGCGCAGGAGCGGTACTCGTGACGCGGGAGGGCTTCACGTCGAGCAGTCGCGAAGCTGCGATCCTCGGCGGTGCCGAGCATCACACACACGAGCACGTCGTCGCCTCCGAAGACCTCGTCTCCACGGGAGCGCGGGTCGCGGCGCAGGCCGCCTTCGCCCAGGCCGGAGTCACCCCGGCTGACGTCGACGTCGCGCTGCTGTACGACTCGTTTACGATCACGGTGCTGCTCCTACTCGAAGAACTCGGATTCTGCGCTCCGGGAGAAGGAGGGCCGTTCGTGATGGATGGCCGAATTGCCCTCGACGGCGCGTTGCCCGTCAATCCCCATGGTGGTCTGCTCTCGCACTGTCATCCGGGCAGGCCCGGCGGCATCTTCCACATCGTCGAGGCGGTGCATCAGCTCCGAGGCGAGGCCACCGGCCGACAGGTCCGAGATGCCGAGGTGGCGTTCGTCCACGGCTGCGGCGGGGTGCTTTCCACCCATGCGAGCCTCGTTCTCGGAGGGCATGCACGATGAGCCTCTACGAACCGCGCGCATCGCAGCGATCGGCGCCCTACTGGCAAGGTGTCGCTGATGAACAGTTGCTGTTTCAGCAGTGTGAGTCTTGTGAACATCGCTGGATGGTTCCCCGCGAGGCGTGCGCTCAGTGCGGCGGAGGCGCTTCGTGGCGAAACGCCACCGGGGCCGGAACGGTGTACTCCTACTCCGTCGTTCGCCGCGCTCCGACCAAGGACCTTCGAGACAAGGCACCGTACGTGCTGGCTCTCATCGACCTCGCGGAAGGACCACGAATGATGAGTTGGGTGATCGACACGCCGGTCGAGTCAGTGACGATCGGGATGGCGGTTGAGGTCGTGTTCGACGCTGGCCCGGCCGGCACGTTACTCCCGATGTTCCGACCCGCCCGATGACTGCGCCTCGCCGGCCGATCGGCGAATCAACACGCTGGTTCGAGGACTTCCAGCCAGGTCAACTATTTGTCACGCACGGCCGGACGCTGCGTGACACGGATGCAGCGATTTGGTCAATGTTCACGGGGGACATGCATCCTTTGCACGTCGACGAGGTGGCTGCTTCGACGCACGGACTCTTCGGTGGCCGATTTCCTCCCGGACTCATGGGCATCGCAATCGCATCGGGGCTCTGGGAGCGCCTAGGAATACTGCACGGATCGGGGCTGTACATCGATCGACTCACCATCGACTACCGCTCACCCATGTTGATCGGCACGACGATCCGCATGCGAGCCGAGGTTGCAGCGGTGCGGCGAGTCGAGGGTCGAGAGCGGGGAACCGTTCACTTCACGTACGCGATTGTGGATGCTGCCGACGCCGTATGTGCTGAGGGCGACTTGGATGTCGGCGTCGCCAACCGACCGGCTGACGGCGTGCCCAGCATCGGTCTGGTCAACGGGAGTTCGATGTGAGATGAAGCTCGACTTCAGCCTCACTGGCATAGGAACTCGAGAGGCTGCCGCTGCGGCGCTGAAGGCCGAACAGGTCGGATTCGAGGGCGTGTGGACGAGCGAGTCAGTGTCGGACGGTCTGATGATGTCGATGGGTGCGGTGCTGGCAACTTCCTCGGTCGACGTGGCGAGCGCGATCGTTGTTGCGTTCGCCAGGAACCCGATGCTCACCGCCTACGCGTCATGGGATCTGGCATCTGCGTCGTCCGGTCGATTCTCGCTCGGCATCGGTACACAGACGCGCGCACACGTTCAGAGACGATTCTGCATGCCGTGGTCGCAGCCGGTGCAACGAGTTGTCGACTTCGTAGGTGCAACGCGCGCAATTTGGTCGTCATGGCAAACGGGAGAGCCGTTGAACTACGAAGGGGAGTTCTACCGACACTCGCTGATGACGCCGATGTTCACGCCTCCGCATCACGACTTTCCGCTCAGGATTCTGGGCTCGGCAGTTGGTCCGCGGATGACCGAAGCCGTCGGACGGCACTTCGATGGGCTGATCGGACACCCCTTCGTCACAACCGCGTATTTCGATGATGTGATTGCGCCAGCGTTGGGGGACGCACGTGACAACCCCACGCGTGACTTCACGATCTTCGCACCCTTGATCCTGCTCATCGGCGACGATGATGAGGCCATCGCGTTGGAGCGCACGCGAGCTCGACAGCAACTGGCGTTCTATGGTTCGACGCCGGAGTACAGAGGTGTACTCGAATCCATCGGCAAAGGCGAACTGCAGGAGAAGTTGCACGCCATGTCGCGTCAAAACCAATGGGAGAAGATGGGCGACCTCATCGACGACGACCTACTCGACGCCACCACCATTTCAGGAACGCCAGAGTCTGTCGTGTATCAGGTCCACGAACGCTGGGGCCAGCGGCTCGACCGCGTGTCGTCAATCTCCGGCTGGCCGACCACGCTCGAACCAGACCGACTTCGAGCCCTGACAGCACTATCCAGGGAGTTGGCATGAACGACGAGACTGCGGTGGCGCTCGACCGCTTCACTCTGGCGCAGCGGTTGTTGTCAACAACACACATGGCCGTCTGGGACGTGCTTGAAGTCGCAGCGCGAGACCATGGCGACCGTCCGGCAGTTGCCCTGGATGACGCCGAGCTGACGTTCGGAGAACTCCACGATGTCGCATTGCGTTGTGCCTCGAGGCTCGAGATGCTCGGCGTAGCTGGCGGAACACGAGTTGGGTTGGTGATCGGAACATCAATCGAGTGGGTGATCCTTCACTATGCGATTGCACGGCTCGGTGCGATCGCCGTACCGGTCAACACCGCATTCGAGCCGCCCGAGATTCGCCATGTTCTAGAGGTCGGCGAAGTCGAAATCCTCGTGACCGTCGAAGCCCATCGTGGCATCAATTTCACCGCGCACCTCTTGGCGATCGCCCCGAATCTGTTGGAAGCGAAATCACAGTCTGTCTTGCCGTCGCTCCGATCGGTGGTCGTGCTGCCAGTCGTCGACGACGTGGTCGACCGCAACTCGAAGCCCGCGATCTCGGTATTCGGCGACGGTTCGGAGGAGGCACTCCCGGCGCGCGGTGTCGCAACCAGTTCGGACCCGGCCTACATCTTGTTCACCTCAGGATCGACCGCTTTCCCCAAGGCAGTCGTTTGTCGCCAGCGGGCGATCACCGGCGCTGCGACCGGCTTTGCACATGCGCTATCGCTCGGGCCGGACGATCGCCTGCTCGGCGTACTGCCAACGTTCCACTCGGGCGGCATCACGTGCTCGATCACGGCACCTCACATCGCGGGAGCATGCTTGCAGCTCTTGCGACACTTCGACGCGGGAGATGCGTTGGCGGCGATCGAGGGTCGACGATGCACAGCAACCATCGCCTTCGACACGATGTTTGTTCGCATGATGGCTCATCCCGACTTCAAGACCAGAGATCACTCGTCGCTGTCCAAGGCTGCCCTCGGCGCCACCCCCTCGTTCGTCAACGCGTTGTACGACGATTGGGGTTTCGAACGAATCGTCACCACCTACGGCAGCACCGAGTCCGGTGCTCTCGCTGCAGCGACCCCACCGTCGGAGAGCGATCAACACATCCGACACAGCACCAATGGGCGTCCACTGCCAGGTATCGACATGATCATCGTCGACCCTGACACCGAGCAACAGGTTGCGTCCGGGGTTGCGGGGGAGATTCGTTTCCGCGGGTGGGGACGCTTCGCCGAATATCTCGGCGAACCATCGCTGACGCTCAGCGCGATCGATGGGCATGGCTTCTTCCGGACAGGCGACTATGGCTCCATGGACGACGAGGGCCGGCTCACCTTTCTTGGTCGATACAAAATGATGATCAAGACGGGCGGCGAGAATGTCGCCGAGCGTGAGGTCGAGATGCTCCTCGAGGATGACCCGACGGTCGAGTTGGCCCAGGTCGTGGGAGTGCCCGACCATGAGTGGGGCGAGGTCGTGGTCGCCTTCGTGCAAGTGAGTGCGCCCGGCGCGAGCATCGAGCTCCGCGAGCGTTGCCGAGGACGAATGGCCAGGTTCAAGATCCCTCGCCACGTGTTCGAGGTGCCCGATGGTGACTGGCCGATGCTCCAGAACGGCAAGCCGGACAAGTCCGAACTGCGACGGCGCGCCGCGACAGAAATCGGGGCGCCCCCGCCACCTCAGTCGGCGAGCGCCGATTGAGCCCGCAGCAGATGGCGTGCCTCGGACCCGAGAGTCAACTCAAGTTGGCGGCAGACACGCGTGAACATCCACAAGGGGTAGTCGAGCCCCACTCCTACGCCGCCGTGTAGGTGATGCGCTGCATCAATGGTGAACGATGCGGCACGGA
This sequence comes from uncultured Acidimicrobiaceae bacterium, assembly GCA_963973395.1. GTDB lineage: Bacteria > Actinomycetota > Acidimicrobiia > Acidimicrobiales > Ilumatobacteraceae > Ilumatobacter. Next base: position 7,947 of record CAXBAZ010000014.1, on the reverse strand, counting down.
GTGACCAAACGACGGCCGCGGCATCTGCGAGCACCGACGTGCGCGGCACCGTCACCGCGTGGCCGATCGATGCCCGTGCAACCTCGAGTTGAATCCAGGCATCGGCGGCGCGCATCGCAACGGCCTGAAACGACCCGATCGCCCGTCCGAACTGATGCCGTTCGCGAACATGGGAAACTGTGAGTTCGAGGGCAGTTGTCGCAGCGCCGACGAGGGCTGACGCCAGGAGGATCTCCGCCCGCCGACGAATCGCGACGATGTCGGCCTGGCCCGACTCCAGGGCCACCCACTCTTGCGGCTCGACTTGTACAGCGTCGAACGAAACAGCGAAGACCGGTCGCTCGTCGGTTGCGGTGAACGGGACGAGCGCAACTCCGTCACGAGCGGTCGGAATGTGAACGAGCGCCACCCCGCCGTTCGAGGTCCGAGCCGAGACGAGGAGCTGATCAGCATCCCTGGCGTCCCACACGAAGGACTTGGCACCAGTCAGCGTGAGTTCGTCTGTGTTCAGCGTGGTGGTTGGCGTCCAGGACGCGTTCGAGCCTTCGGTAAAGGCGCCGACGGTGAGGGCACGCCCCTTACCTTGTAGGGAAGTGCTGTGCCGGATGATGTGGGGTTCGAAATGTTCAGCGAGTGGGATGAGCCCGAGTGCGAGGCCGCTCCACAGCGGCCGATGAGCGAGCACTTTGCCGGCCTCGTCGAAGAGGGCGCACAACACCTCGAGCGAGTGCGCGAGTCCTGCACCGCCCTGTCGCTCCGGCAAGACTGCGGAGATCAGCTCTGCGTTCGCGAAGCGCGTCCAGATCTCCGTGGGCGACAGATGGTACGCACTCGCCGGTAAGTCCCTGAAGGCACCTTGGGCTGCGTCGCGCACGGCGCCGGCAACTTCTGATGAGACGGCGTTCATCTACTCCTCGGCAATCCCAGAGCTCTGCCCGCGATGACCTCGCGTTGAATCTCATTCGCGCCGCCTCCGAAGGTGTCGATGAGGGCGCGTCGATAGGTGCGCTCGAGCCGGCCGTGCAATGGTGCTGTCGCCTCGTCAGGGGTCAACGCTCCGATGGGCCCGAGTGCTTGCATGAGTGCCCGAGTTGAACGAATCGCGGACTCACTCGCGAACACCTTCATTGCTGATGCGGCCTGAGCGGAAGACGAGTGGCCGTCACCGATGTGGTGTCGAATGAGTGCACGGGCGCCGATGGACTCAATCGCTGCCTCTGCGAGTTGACGCTGAACGGCTGGGTCCGAGAGCATCGGCCGGCTGTCGACGTCGCGTAGCGTGCGCAGTGCCGCTCGGACGTCCTCCACGAGCGACGCGGCAGTGGTGATACGAACCGCCATAGCGATTCGTTCAAGGTTCAGCTGCGACATCATGACGTGCCAGCCGCCGTTCAACGGACCAAGCAGTTGCTCGGGCGCTGCGAACACGTCGTCGTAGTAGGTGGTGGTGGTCCGGTAGTCGCCAACGGTTGGCAACGGGGTTACACCGAAACCCTCCGCGCTGGTAGGGACCAGGAAAAGCGATATCCCGTTCGTAGCCGGAACCTCAGTGTCGGTTCGGGCAGCGACCACGATGTAGTCAGCGATGTCGGCTTCGCTGGTGAACACCTTCGAACCGTTGATCACGAAACCGCCGTCTCGGGCGACGGCCCTGGTTCTCAGCGAGGCGAGGTCGGTGCCAGCATCCGGCTCGGTGTACCCGAGTGCCATGAGCAGGTCTCCCGAGATCATTCTCGGAATCAGGTCGGACCGCTGGTCCTCGGTTCCGAATCTTGCAAGGGCGGGCAAGATCGACAAGGTCGTCAAGAACGGGAACGGGGCTCCGGCACGCTCGGCCTCCTGGACGACGATGATGCGATCGGTGAACGAACCAGGTGTCCCACCGTGCTCCAAAGGCGCGCCGATGGCGATCCAACCGTCGCCTCCGATCTGCCTCCCGATCGAGCGACGGACGCTTGTCGCAGGCGTCGAGTTGTCATGCGACTCGTCTTCTGCGCGTAGGCGAACTGAAAGCTCCGCCGACATGAGCTGCTCGAAGTAGTCGCGAGCCTGCGCACGCAACCGCTGTTGATCGGGATCGCCGATCTCCAGTTCGCTGAACTCGCCGTGATCGGCCGCTGGGGAAGCCGGGTCCACCTGCACCGAACTTATTGTACGCTAACTAAAGGTCCGGATGGTAGTCTCGATGGCCAAAACGGCGGAGCTGACCGACCCCGGACCGGCCTCTTCGGCTCAAAGATGTGGTCGGCTGACCGGATCGTTCGCTTCGTCGGGCCTTGCTGAGACGCCGGCGAACATGCCGATCAGCCGTCCGTCACGAGATAGCCGTCGGCAAGGAGACCGCACAGCGCGTCCGCGACCTCGTCGGGCGAGAGCTTGCGAGCTTCCATATTAAATCGATGCATCCAGTTGCACGACGCCAGCAACACGCCGACGGCGAGGCTCGGCGGTATATCACGAAACTGTCCAAGTTCGACGCCGTCCGAGTAGAGACTCCGAAGCAGACTCTCGTACTCGCGCTCGTGATCGCGAATCTCGCGTTCACGTTCGGGTGAAAGGTTGCCGCGCTCGCGGTCAAAGACCACGTTCGGGGCAACGTTCGACAGCAGTGTGAGGATGTGCTCGTGAAGCACGTTGCGCAGCTTTTCCTCCGGCGAAGCATCGGAGTCGAGTAACGCCTTCACCTGTTCAACCGAGCGTCGGACGATTCTGTCTCGAATATCGAACAGGATCTCTTCCTTGCTGGTGAAGTAGTAGTAGAGCGCCGGGCCGGTGAGTCCCAGTGCCTCTCCGATCTGATTGAGCGACGTCGACCGGTAGCCATGGCGATAGAAGAGCTCACTCGCCGTCTCCAGGACCTGCTCCCGACGTTCGTCAACCGAGAGGTCGCGGCCACGCTGCCGAGGCTTGGCGCTCTTGGTGCTCGTGGACGGTTCCTTCGATTTCCCGGTCGTGGGCATGGGACCTATCCTAGGTTCGGTGCACGGTACGGGACCCGATGGCCCCTATGTGCTTCCTTCGGGTTCGGCGATGTCCAGCACCGTCGCACCTCTCTGCACAGCGTCGCCCGCTCCAACGTAAACGGCTGTCACGGTGCCGGACATCGACGCAACAATCGGGGTCTCCATCTTCATTGACTCGATCAACGCAACGGTTTGGCCTTCGAGCACTGCGTCGCCGACCTCCACGAGGATGCTCACTACAACGCCGTCCATGGGGGCACTTGCAGGCGGTTGCGAAACGAGACTGGCACCACCGTGCTCATCGTGCTGTGCGAACTGGCGACGGTCGACTTCAGCTGAGCGGACACCGGCGAGGGGAATACGAACCTGGAGCATCCCGTCGACGGTCGCGATCATTGCGCTCCACTCGTCGGAGGGATCTAGCCGGACGGATCTCGTTGGCAGGCTGATGTCCAGGTCGCCGCCATCGATCATCCCCGTCCACTGTTCATCGAGGGTGAACGTCGGATGCTCGATCAACTGGCGAAGAAATGGAGCGGTCGTGGGCACACCGTCGATCGCCACCTCGTCCAACGCTCTGGCGAGACGTACACGGGCATCTTCGCGAGTCGGCCCCCACGTCGCGACCTTCGCCAGTAGCGAATCGTAATGTGGTGAGACGGTTGTCCCAGCGTCCACCCCTACATCGCAGCGCACCCACGGTCCGCTCGGCCATGCCATAGGTCCGAGAGGGCCGATCGATGGCAGGAAGCCGTTCGTCGGGTCTTCGGCGTTGATCCGGGCCTGAGTCGCATGACCGTTGACGACTAAACGTCCTTGCTCCAAACCATGTGGCTCGCCTGCCGCAATCGCGAGCTGTGTGGCTACGAGGTCGATGCCGGTGACCATCTCCGTCACCGTGTGTTCAACCTGGAGCCGAGCGTTGACTTCGATGAAGTACCACTGGCGGCGTGCGCGATCGTAGAGGTACTCGACGGTCCCGACACCTTCGTAGCGGAGCGCGGACGCAAGGCGCACCGCTCCGTCGGTCAGTTCGTCACGAATCGCCGTGTCGAGCGCGCTGGCGGGTGCTTCTTCGAGGAGCTTCTGGTGGCGTCGCTGTGTCGTGCAGTCACGCGTGCCGAGGTGAACGACACCGCCGTGTCGATCCCCGACCACCTGTACTTCCACATGGCGCGCGTGCTCGATGAACGTTTCGACGTAGACCTCGTCGCGGCCGAACGCCGCTCGGCTTTCGCGGGCGGCTTCGGTGAGAGCAGTCCGAAGTGATTGCGCATCGCGAACGATTCGCATTCCGCGGCCCCCGCCTCCGAAGGCGGCCTTTACCAACAGAGGGAGCCCTACGTGGTTGATCACAGTCGCGTCATCCACCTCGTCCAGATCAACGATGTCCATGCCAGTGAGCACCGGTAGTTCTGCTGCGATGGCAGCCGACCGGGCCGATCGTTTGTCGGCGAGCGCTCGCATGGTCTCGGTTGACGGACCGACGAAAACGAAACCTGAGTCACGAACTGCGCTCGCGAACTCCGCGCTTTCGGAGAGAAACCCGTATCCGGGGTGAATCGCCTCGGCCCGGCTCTGGCGCGCTGCCTCGAGGACGGAATCGATCGACAGATACGACTCTGCGGCTGGGCTTGCCCCGATTCGGATTGCCTCATCGGCGGAAACCGTGTGGGGCGCACACTCGTCGTGGTCGCTGTAGACGGCGATGCTCCGAATACCCAGATCCCGGCATGTGCGCACGATTCGCAACGCGATCTCGCCCCGGTTCGCAACGAGTAGCGAATTGATCAAACCGAGTCCCCCGACGTCCTGGCGTGCAGCTTGCCCCCGGACCGTCCGACGGCTACGTTTACTTTACAGTAATTCAAATCACCTGCCTGGGAGAAAATATGGCTGGCGTTTCGGCGACGCACGAATCGAAGGACGAGTTCCGTGGCGGCCCCGTCGAACATCTGCGCCAGCGCCGGGCGGAAGCGCTTGAAATGGGAGGCGCCGAGGGTGTGGCACGTCACCACGCCTCGGGTCGCTTGACCGTGCGCGAGCGCATCGACCGTCTCGTCGACGAGGGCACCTTGTTCGAAGTCGGCCTCCTGGCCGAACCCGAGCTTCGAAGAGACAAGAAGGTACCGGGCGACGCGGTCGTCACTGCGTACGCGCGGTTACACGGCCGCGAGGTCGCCATCATCGGTATTGACTCGAGCATCCTTGCGGGCACCACCGCCCCGATCAGCATGCGCAAACAGGGACGGTTGATCGAAACTGCGCAGCGAGTCGGAACACCGTTGGTGTTGTTGTGCGATGCCGATGGTGGCCGAATTCCAGACGTGATGGGCTGGCGATTCTCTGGACTGCCGCTCGACTTCGCGACGTTCCTCGAGCCACCGCCCGGTGTGCCGCCGGTCCCGCGGGTAGCTGCGATTCTGGGTCCGAGCTACGGCGACTCAGCTCTTCACGCATCGACCGCCCACTTCGTCGTCATGGTCAAGTCTGGAGCGGTCGCTCTCTCCGGGCCGACAGTTGTCGGCTCCGCAATTGGTGAAGACATCACCGATGACGGGCTCGGTGGACCGGACATGGCCCTCGCCGCGGGCAATGTACACATGGTGGTCGAGACGGAGGACGACGCCCTCGCAGCGGTCGGAGCCTTTCTTTCCTTCATGCCCTCGGTGGCTGGTGTGCCGGCGCCCCTCGCGCGCCCAACCCCGCCTCGGCTCGACCCGACAGCGATCGGAGCACTGGTTCCGGCTGAATCTCGCCGCAGCTACGACATGGGCCTGGTCATCGAGAGCATTGTCGATGCCCACTCTCTGTTTCCTTGGGCGACCGGATGGGGACCGAGTCTGCTCACCACACTCGCCAGAGTCGATGGCGCTCCGGTCGGAGTCATCGCAAGCCAGCCCCTCGTCGGAGCAGGCGCGTTGGATCCAGCGGCGCTTCGCAAGGAGCGACAGTTCGTCGAACTCTGCGACACGTTCGGGCTCCCCATCGTGTTTCTGCAGGATGTCCCAGGTTTGCTCATCGGAACGCAGGCCGAGCGCAACGGGATCCTCCACGCCTACGAAAGTCTGGTCGCCAGAATCGCCAAGGCGACCGTGCCCAAGATCAGCCTGGTCGTGCGAAAGGCCTATGGCGGCGGTCACTTCGCCATGGGTGGCCGGCCGACTCATCCCGATTTCCTGTTCGCCTGGCCAGGAGCAGAGATGAGCTTCATGGCACCCGAGACAGGCCTCATCACCATCAATCGCCGAAGACTCGAGACCGCAATGGAGACCGGCGGTAAGCAGGGCTACGACGAGTGCCTCGCCTCGCTGGAGCAGGAGTGGGCCGATGCCTCAACCCCATGGGAGTCGGCAGCCCACTTTCACCTCGACGACATCATTGAGCCTGCACAGACCCGAGACGTGATCGCCCGGGCGATCGAGGTTGCCTGGGGCAGTCGTCGACCACCCGAGACAACGCGATGAACACTGAGCAAGACCTCCGAACAGAACGGTCAGGTGCCGTCGCGACCATGACGTTGTTGGGTGAGCATCGCCTCAGTTCGATGAGGCGCTCGGCGTGGGAGGCGATGCGCGTCGCTCTCGAGGAACTGGATTCGGACCCATCAGTGCGTGCCATCGTGCTCACGGGAGAGGGGCCCCGGGCATTCTGTGCCGGCGGCGAGATCCAGGGGTACAAGGAGTTGGCGGATGCCGCGCAGCGACGCGACTACATCGATGACTGTATGAGGACGTTCGCGGCGATCGAACAGTCGTCGAAACCCGTTGTCGCCGCAGTGCGCGGTGTTGCCCTTGGCGGGGGGTTTGAGCTGCTCCTGACCTGCGATGCCGTCGTCGCAGGACACGGTTCCAGGTTCGGGATGCCCGAGACCACCCTTGGTCTCATGCCTGGATTCGGCGTGTCGCGCATTCTGGATCACCTTGGTGCTGGTTGGGCCCGATACCTCGTGCTGTCAGGAGAGACGATTGATGCAGCTCAGGCGGAGCGTCTCGGCATCGTTCAAGTGCTCGTGGCCGACGACGAGGTGCCCACGAAGGCGCGCGAGCTAGCGGACCGGATGGCCGGGGGCGCGCCTCTGGCGGTGCGGGCAGCGAAGAGCTTCATCAACGGTCTCGTCAACACGAACCACTTCGGTGCGGTTGGTGGCGTGGTCATGCTCCAAGGAACCCACGACGCAGCTGAGGGAATCGCATCGTTCGAAGAGCGTCGGCCACCAAACTTCGAAGGGCGTTGAGCAGTGGCGGATGAGCCCTTCGTAGCATTGATGCGGCGGTATTGCATCGACTACACCAATCGCCACGATCTGACGGTGTGTGATCAGATCATGTCCGCCGAGTACTCGCTCCACATGGGAGACCACCACCTGGAGGGTCGGGACGGCCCGTACAAAGAGGCGTCGACCAAGCAGTTCGTGCAGTTTCCCCACCTCGGCTTGGTCGTGCACGACATCGTGACGAACGGTGATCGCTTGGCGATGCGGTTCAGCGAGCATGGCTCCTCGGTCCGCCACGATGGAGCCCACGCCAGTTGGGGAGGCATTGGGATCTACCGCTGGGACGGATCCGTCCTCACAGAGAACTGGGTGGAACAGGACTACTTCAGCCGTCGCACGCAGTTATCCACCCGAGTTCCTGTTTCTCTCGAGCCGCCTGCCATCGACCCGTGGGTCACCGCCGCCGAGCCCGCAAGTGACGACACCGAGGCTGTCGTGCGACGCTGGCTGCACGAGGGAGCATTCGACGCTCAACTTCATCATCGTGATGACGGGCTGGACACCAACAAGCCTCTCGTCGAGGTGAGCACGGTGCGAGTCAACGACTTGTTCACCGCCGGCCGACGAGCCGCCTTCCACGCGCGTGTCGAGGGCGTCTACGGCGGGGGGCTCAGCGGTTTCGACGACGCGATCGGTACGCAGGTCCGCTACTTCCTGGCGGGGATTGCCGACGTTGACGACGGCGCAGTCGTGGCTCGAATGATCTCC
>CAXBAZ010000013.1:0-17284 GCA_963973395.1 uncultured Acidimicrobiaceae bacterium | reverse complement strand
CCAGCACGCAGCGACCGGCACGCGCATCGAGTCCAGCCGGATCGGACTGCTCACGGCCGACACCGGCGGCGATCGCCGGCAGCGCATCGACCCGCAGCGTCTCGGCGAAGAACTCGGGGTCGAGCACGTCGGCCACCTCCCGTTCGATGGAGCCACGCTCGAGAAGGTGTGCCGCGGCGCCTCGCTCGCCCATCGAAGCATGCGCCGATCCAGGCTCGCCCCGGCGCTCTCCGCCGTTGCCGAGCGAGTCACCGTTGCGTCGACGTCGAAGGCGCGGCGATGAGTCTCACCACCGACGAACTCACCACCCTCGCCGATCGGGTCCGGCGCGAGCACGGCCGACGGCTCCCCGCCGCGCCTGTTCGTGAGTCGCATGGTGATCGAGAGCTCCGTCTCGAGCGAACGAAGTATCAACTGGAGACCGAGATCCTCCCGCTGGTCAACGAGTCGCGAGTTGCTGCGAGAGAACCGACCCTCAGCACCGACGACGAGGATCGCCTGGTCGAGACGATCCTCTCGTCGATGTTCCTGCTCCCGCGGTTGCTCGGGATCCTCGAACGCGAGCCGTTGGCCGAAGACGTCGTCGTTCTCGGTTCCTCTCCGGTCCGGGTCGATCGAGCGGACGGGAGCGTGGGCCTGTACGACCCGATCGTGCGAGCGGACCGCGATCTCGAGCCAGTCATCGCCGACGTTGCGGCCGCGCATCACCGTCCCTTCAATTTTGAGACGCCGTTCGTCGATGTGCAGCTATCGCCGCGCCTGCGGTTCCACGGTCAGGGTTTCGACGTCGTTTCACGACCGATGATCGCGATCCGAGTCCACCGGGCACTCGGAGCAACGTTCGCCGACCTGTTCCGATGGGGCGCACTGACCGCTGGCCTGCACTACTTCCTCGGCGAAGCCGCGCCTCGAGCCGGGCTGTCGCAGGCATACACGGGTTCGCAGGGCTCCGGGAAGACGACGTTCGTGCGAGCCGTGGGTCTCGCACACGACGAGGACACCCGCATGCTGACGATCGAGACCGACTTCGAGCTTGGCCTTGCGTCGTTGGGTCGGCCGTGGACGCAGGAGATGCAGGCTCGAATCCCGATCGTGGCGTCCGGCGCAGGAATTACGCCGGCCGACCTGATGAGGCCGGCGCTGCGAACCCGGGCCGAGGTGAACATCATCGGCGAGGTCCGAGGCGACGAAGCCGGGCCCGCCGTTCGGGCCGCGTCCATCGGTCAGGGCACGGTCGTCACGGTTCATGGCGTGACCGCCGAGGCCGGACTGGAGCAGCTCGTCGACCTGATGGCGATCGGCAACCAGATGCCGCGCGAGCTCGCACGAGCGAGCGTCTACAAGAGCTTCGACGTCGTGGTGCTGTGCGCGATGTCGCGCTCTCGACGTCGCTGGGTTCAGGAGGTCGTCGCGCCGTCGATGGAGGGCGATCGGCCGGTGCTCCACACGTTGTACGCGCCCCGTCCGGGAGCAGGAGACCTTCGCGCGAGATCGACGCAGGCAGCGTGGCCTGATCTCCTACGAACGCGAATCCAGTCCAACTGGCCCGACTTCGACCTGAGCGCTGCACTCGACGACCGCTGTGAACCGATTGGGGATCCCTCCACGACATCGGCCGGACCGGTCGCCGCTCCAGTTGCGCTGAATGGAGCGTTGCGATGAGCGGCGCCGAACGCCTCGTGTTTGCGCTTGCGGCCGGCGGCGCGGCGTGCCTCGCCGTGTGGGCGCTCGGATGTGCACTCCGTCCGCCGGCTCGTCGTCGCAGCCCCTCCCGTCGGGTCGAGATCGACCAGCGAACCGTGGCAACAGCGATTGCAGCAGGGGCCATCGTCCTGGTGACAACTCGGTGGCCGATCGCAGCGCTCGCCGCAGCGGTTCTCACTGGCGGCTGGCGCTACCTGTTCGCTGCGAATCAGGCGACCGCTGCCCGTCGCAGGCTCGACGCCATTGCCAAGTGGCTGGAGGATCTCCGCGACCTGCAAGCCGGGTCGAACCTCGACCTTGCCGAGACGCTCTCGCAATCGGCGGCCAGAGCGCCGAAGGAGATCGCGCCACAACTCCTGGACTTCTCGTCCCGTGTCGCCCACCACGTCCCGCTCACCGACGCGCTCGTCGATCTCGCCGATGACCTCGACCATCCCGTCGCCGACACCGCAGTCGCCTCGATGGTGTTCGCCGCCGGCCACGCCTCCGGTTCAGCCCTCGGCGCGACATTCGCGCAACTCGCCGAGAACGCTCGCGACGAGTTGACGGCGCGCGACCGGATCGATCGGATGCGAGTGAACTTCGAGCGGTCGATGCGGAGGATGCTGGCGATCCTTGGCCTGCTGCTGGCGTACCTCGTCGTGGTCGCCCCCGAGGTACTCGAGCCGTACCGGACGCCCGCCGGCCAGGGCTGGATGGTCGTGCCGATCGCGATATGGACCGGATCGCTGCTGTGGCTGCGTCAGCTGTCTCGCTACGAGCGTGCGAGCCGTTTCGTCGCTCGTGAACGGATGTCGGAGGTGATGCCGTGACGCTCGCCCAACTCGCGCTCGCAGCAGGAACCGTCGTCGTTGTCGGAGCGTGGTGTCTCCGGCGTGCCTTCGTGTACGGGCGACCGTCGATCTCCGGGACGTACCGCCGCCTGTATCGCATTCGGCCTGCGGTCGTAGTCGAGGCGGCCACGCCGCCGTTCCTCTTGGAGAAGTGGCTGGCGGGAGCGGCTGACCGGATCGCAGCGTCACCCGTAGCCGACCGCCTTGAGGCCCGGCGGCGCTTCGCTCTTCGTGCCGCAGACGTGACGATTCCAGCGCTCGCCGCACGCGTCCTCACGACAGCGATCGTCGGATTCGTCGCAGCGCTCGTTGCGCTGTGCGGAATCTTGCTGGCCGGCGTCTCCGTCCCGATGCCGCTCCTCGCCGTCGGACCGATGATCGTCGGTGCACTCGCGGGCTGGTATCAGCTCGCCACTGTCGTCGCCACGTGCGAGCGCCGGTACCGAGAATTCCGCAGCGGCGTCGGCGCGTACGTGCAGCTCGTCGCCGTTTGCATGACCACACGACGATCGATGAACGAAGCAGTCGCTTACGCCGCCGACATCGGCGACGGAGCAGCGTTCGAGACGATCGCCGGCGCCGTCCGCGCCGCCCCGCAAATAGGTGTGCGCACATGGGAAGCGCTCGATGCCGTCGGCGCGGAGTACGGCTGTCGCGAGCTCCAGGACCTCGCATCCTCGGTCGGTCACGTCGCTCGGGTCGGCGTCGGCGTCGACACAACGGTCGCTGCTGTGGCAGGTCGCATGCGCCAGGTAGCGCTGGACGACATGGAACGCGTCGCTGACCGCCAGACCTCCACGATGTTCGGCCCGACGATGTTGTTCGTCGTGGGCGTCGTGACCTTCCTCGCCTTCCCGCTCGCCGTTCGGATCCTCGACGCCTTCGCAACCACCCCATGACACAACACCAGCAAGGAGACCCTGATGAACCAGCCCACCACGACCACTCCCGCACGGGGCCATCCCTCGGCTGGCGTGCAGTTCTACGTCGTCCTCGTCGGAGCTCTTCGCTCCCTCAGGGAGTGGGCGTCAGAGGACGACGGCCTCGACGACTCACCGGCGAAGATGATCTGGATCGCCGTCGCGATCGTCATCGCCATCGCCGCCGGTGCGTTCGCGATCAGTGTCTTCAACTCGGCGTCGAGCAACGTCCCCGATCCGGTCCCGCCTGCGCCCTGATCGTGACGCTGCCCGTCGACGCCCAGGTCCAAGAGACCCCCGACGCTCCTGAGAGCGTTGGGCGCGTGCGACGCTGGCGACGAAGACTTGCCGACGACCGTGGGCTCGCCGACGGCGTCGAGCATCTCTTCGCCGCCGCGTTCCTCATCCTGCTGTTCCTGTTCATCGCACAAGTCGTCGTGTGGTGGCACGCACGCAACATCCTCGAACAGGCTGCTGCAGAGGGAGCACGGGTGGCAGCGGCTGCGGATGGCTCGTGCGGAGATGCACCCGGCACAGCGTCGTCGATCGCCGAGCGGATCGGTGGAGGATGGGTGGAGTCGGTGTCCGTCACCTGTGGCGGAGACACCGCGGGTGGGCTTGTCACCGTCCGGGTCTCAGCAAGCACCCCGGCGTTCTTCCTGCCCGGGACTCTGTCGGTGAGCGCCGTCGCCAATGCTCCGGAGGAAGCGCCGTGACGCTCCGTCGGCTGGTGCGTTGTGTGCGACGGGACGAGGGCCAGTCGCTCGGACCGGAATTGATGCTCCTGCTGGTGGTTGCTCTCGCTGCGTGGGGCTTCCTGTCCTGGCTCGGCCGCCTCAACTCGACCGCGCAGGACCTGGAGAACACGGCGCAATCGGCAGCTCGTGCCGCCTCGCAGGCGTCGAATCCGATCGACGCCAGAGCCGCCGCAGGCCGCGCCGTGAGTGCCTCGAACATCTCCACGCCGTGCACGGCCGAGCCCGCGCTCGCGATGAGCTGGACGCCCGGGCCGACCGGAACCTGGCGAGGCGGGTCCGTGATGGTCACCCTGACCTGCTCCGTCGACAACGCCGAACCGATCACGTCGGCTGGTCGGACGATTTCGGCCACCGACACACAAGTGATCGACCGATTCACGGTGGCGCCATGATCGACACCGCCGAGTGCCAGACTCCGCACTGCATCGATGCCTCGGTGGGATGGCGTGACGACCGAGGGATGGCGTCGGTCGCTACGGTGTTGATGCTCGTCGTCGTGCTCGCCGGCGCTGGCGTGGTCTACGACGGTGGGCGAGCGCTCGCCGCGCGACGAGAAGCCATAAACGTTGCCGAGGGAGCGGCACGGGCAGGCGCAACCACGGTCACCGCCGAGGGGCTACGACGAGATCCGGCGGCTGCAGCTGCCCGTGACTTCCTCACTGCGTCCGGGGTCGCGCCCTCGGACATCGTGTCCATCACCGTCACGACCAACTCCGTGACAGTCGTCGTGCGCTCGTCGACCGATGCAGTATTCGGGAACCTCATCGGCAACGACGAGATCGTCGTCTACGGCACCGGCGAGGCGACGGCAACCTTCGGGAGCCCGTCATGATCCGCCGCCTGCTCCAAACACTCGCACGGTTGGCCGCCGCCCTCGCGGTGATCGCGATCGTGGTTATCCCCGTGGCCGTGATGCTCCGCATCGCCGGCAACCCTTTCGACCCGAACGTCCTCAGCCGGCTCGCCGACCGGCGCGTCGACGACACGACGATCGTGAAGCTCCTCGCCGTCGCCTTCCTCGTCGTCTCGGCGTGGGTGGTCGTACCGGCGATCCGCCAGGCCCACATCAGCCTCGCCGCCCGTCGACCAGCTCGATCGTCCTGGCCCGCCGTCAGGCATCCGATCGAGGCGCCGGCCGACGCTCCAGGGCCGAGGAGCTGGCTCGCTCGTCTGGTGAGGTTCGCACTGACGAGCACGCTCGTCACGACGGTGACCACGACCTCGACCCTGGCGTTCGCCTACCCACCGGCAGCAGCCCCCTCGGCGTCCCACCCGACGGCAACGGTCGTCGACGACGAGGCGAACGATGACTCGGTCACCCTGACGAGCCGTCCGTCGGTCGCGGAGCACATCGCAGGACCTCGGGACACGCCCTACGCCATCGCCGCTCAGCGGTTCTCGGACCGGATCGACGAGGCGCGAGAGGAGATCGTCGCGCTCAACCATGGACGTCCGACGCCGGACGGCCACATGTGGCGAGGAGGTAGCTTCCCCGAGGGGATGCAGGTCCTGATCCCGATGGAGGCCCCGGACAACGAAGACTCGCCGAGTGGTGGGCCGGGTCCAACCTCTGCGGCCGAGGGCGACTGGCCGGCGCATCTACCGGCGGAGACGATCGTCGTCGAGCCAGGCGACAACGTGTGGAACCTCGCCAAGGAGCGACTCGACACCGTCGACGGGCCCGAAACGAGTCCGAACGACTCCGACATCGCACACCACGTTGACCACGTGATCAGCTCCAACACCTTCACGTCGAGCGACCCGAACCTCATCTTCCCCGGGGAGACCATCGACTTCCCGGCGATCGGCACACCACCGGCGAACGGCGCCCGGCCATCGTCCGGTGCCAACGAGACGCTGATACCGGCGGACCAACCCGAGCAGACCAACTCGGACTCAGACGAGAGCGAACCAGAGGTGGCGACCTCGCCGCCCCTGACCGACATGGCAACAACCGAGCACACGCCGGCCGACCCGGCAACGTCGGTCGCAGCCGAAGCAGCGGCTGAATCCGAAGCGGCGCCAGCCACGCTCCCTCCCCCGACGGCGCGGCCGAGCGAGGATCCGACGATCACGTCAACAGATCTGACCGACGTCGCCCCAGAGGACGAAGCGCCGTCCCCTCTTCTCGGCGTCACCGGTGCGGTCGTCCTCGCATCAGCGCTTGCCGCCGCAATGGCGTGGGAACGTCGCCGACGACGAGCACGCGGGGTCCGGACCAATAACGCAGACGATGCCGCTGCGGAACTGGCGATCGTCGCCGCCTCCGACGTACCGTTCGTGCGCTGGGTGGCACAGGAGTTGGCCGCCTTGGCACGCAGCCTCGACCCTGACGAACACGAAGCGGTGCCGCTCGCAGTCGAGCTCGACGAGTCCGAAGGAGTCGAGGTGTTGTGGGATCAGCCGGTACTCGACGCTCCGCCGCCCTGGGAGGCGACCGACGGCGGGTGGTCGTGGCGCACGCTCTACGACCCGGACGAACCGACACCGCTGTCCGACTGGCCTTCGCCGATGCCCGGACTCGTCACGATTGGAACTCGAAGTGGCCGACAGTTGCTGCTCGACCTCGAGCACATCGGAACGCTGTCGATCTCGGGTCCGCGCGAGCGGGTCGACGGACTGCTCCGTTCGATGATCCTCGAGCTCGCGATCGGGGATGAGCTGTCGAACGCACGTGTTCTGACGGTCCGAACCGACATCGATGACGATGCACCAGGACACCGAGTAGAGGAGGTCAGCTTCGACGCCGCGTTGTCGGCGCTCGATGGCGCATCGGCCTCGGCCGATCGGCTCATCGGGACTCGCGAGACCCTCTTTCAGCAGCGTATCGGCCCCGACCCGGCGATCGGAGACCAGTTCACCCTGGTGATACTCGGGCCGGATGCGGGCCCGGTCGAGCAAGCGCACGTCACAACCCAGGTGACCTCTGGACGCGGGATCGGTGCGGTGATAGCTGGCGATGACGTGGACGCCGCCGCCAGCATCTTGATCGACGCAGACGGCACGGCATCCCTGACGGGTCTTGCCGAACAACCAGTGAGATTCGTCGCCTCCGACGTTCCAGGCGACACCAGCACCGCCGTCGAACGGGTTCTTCACCCGCCGCTCTCACAGGCTGCGTCAGTAGACGCTCGATCACCCATCGAGACCCTGGACAACGCGGCCCTCGACACCGTCGCGATGGTCGACGCCGCCGCGAACGAGGACGGTGGTCCGACCACGACCGAAGCCGACTTGCTCGGTTGCGACGACGAGCCGCTGCCAACGGAGCCGGCAGTGCTTGTCAGGGTCTTCGGCCGACCGCGCGTCGATCAACACCCCGAGATCAGCGGCGTGTCCCTACGTCTCCTCGCGTTCCTGGCGTGCCAGTCGGAACCCGTGTCGCTGAGCCGCATTCGCCACGTCGTCTGGGGCGGGGCGGCACGAGACCGCAAGACCGTCTCGAACAAGCTGTCCCAACTGCGCTCGACCCTCGGCACGACGGACGACGGCGAACCGCTGATCTCACTGGCAACTGCCGAGGGCATCAGCGTGCACGACTCCGTGAAGACCGACCTCAGGCTGTTCCACGAGTTGGTCGCGTGGTCGGAGCAACTCTCCTCCAACGCAGCAATCGACGCACTTCGAGACGCCCTGGCCCTCGTCGAAGGAGAGCCGTTCGACGAAGCTGGGTACGAATGGGCCGACCTCGGGGTTCGCATGCACGATCGGATCGTCGAGGCCGCCGCCCGGCTGTTCGAACTGGCCTGCGACATCGGCGACCTCGCGACCGCACGGTACGCCCTCGTCCAGGGGTTGCAGGGCGTGCCAGGTCACGAGGACCTCTATCGCCTTCGCATGCAACTTGAGCACCGATGCGCAGGACCGTCAGCGGTGCATGGTGTCTTCAACGATCTGACGCACCATCTCGATGCACTCGACTGTGAGCCGTCTGCTGAGACAGTGGCCGTGTATCGCCAGCTCACCGGGCGACGCACTGCGTCGTAGTCATCGCATCCAGATCGGACCACGATCGAGCGGTATGGGCTCACACGTGCCGGCCGGGCGGCATTATCGCTCGGGTAGCCGAGCGCATAAGTGCCTGATCTCGAGCGGGCGTTGACCTCGTGCCGACGCACGATATGCGTGTCCCCGATCCGCGTTGAGGACCACTGACCGACTCAGCGTTCCATAGGGTAGGCGACCGGCTCCTCCCCGAAGTCGCCCGAAGCCCACGTGTCCTTCGATCACGTAACCGTTCACCGTGGCGGTGTGGCACGACGCGGCCGCGTCGGGTACGCCGAGCCGGCTGCGATAGCTCGCCCGACTGGCGTCGTCGGTGGCCTCCACGTCGGCCCCGTGCTGCCGCAGGTACACGACCCACGCGGAGCAGCAGCCTCAACCGGGGTCCCGCCGCACGTCGACCTGGACGCCGGCCAGTTCCGAACCGTCGACTGCTGAGCTCGCCGGCGCAGAGCGCTCCGCGGTTTCGCCGGTCGGCTCCGTGGCTCCGCCGCAACCCGCGATCAGCATCGAGACAGCGATCGCGGTCGCGACGACCCTGGGTGTGCGATCGATGTGCGTCATCGTGCCGCAAGCTATCGGCGGTGCAGCGCTGTCGCCCGCCTTTGCAACGACAAAACGTAGTACTAGCCTGAGTGGCGTGCTCTTCCTGGTCGGCTCAATTCCGAGCCCCGCATCGTCGGCAATCCACCTTGGCCCGATTCGAGTCACCGCCTACGGTTTGATGATCGGTCTGGGAGTCCTGGCAGCCGTGTGGCTCGCGGGACGCCGCGCCGAGGCTCGAGGGCTGGCAACCCGTGACGAGATCGCCGGCGTCGCGATGTGGGCGGTTCTCGGAGGGCTCGTTGGTGCCCGTCTGTACCACGTCGCCACGGACTGGGACCGGTTCGCCTCCGATCCTCTTGCGATCCCGGCACTCTGGCGAGGCGGTCTCGGCATCCCTGGTGGGCTGTTGGGTGGTGTGGTTGCCGGTCTCGTCGTTGCTCGTCGACATGGCATCGGAGTCCGACCCATGCTCGACGTCGCCGCGCCCGCGATACCGCTCGCTCAAGCGATCGGTCGTTGGGGGAACTGGTGGAATCAGGAGCTGTTCGGTCGACCCACGTCGCTGCCGTGGGGATTACGGATCGATGAGTCGAACCTGCCGTCCGGGTATTCGCCGGGGACGACGTTCCATCCGACGTTCCTGTACGAGTCGATGTGGAACCTGGGTCTCTGCGTGTTCTTGTTGCTGCTCGATCGTCGACGTTCGGTCCGGCCGGGCCGGTTGTTCATGGTGTACCTCGGCGGCTACTTCGCAGGTCGCTTCTGGATCGAGGGGCTCCGGATCGACCCTGCCCACGTGGTCGGTGGTCTGCGCTGGAACCAGTGGGTGTCGATCGCGGTGGTCGGTGTCGTGGCCCCGATCATCTTGATGGATCTGATCCGCGGACGACGAACAGGTGACGTCGTCGATGGCGTGGCGCTCAACATGGGTTCGACGGACGAGCACGTCGAGACCGGTATCTCGTAACATGCATTCGATGAGGAGGTGTGATGAGCCGTCGACCTGATGGTGCGCTCGAGCGCGACGTGATGGAGGTGTTGTGGCGGGCGGATGGACCGCTGACGCCGGCGGAGGTGCGCGAACAGCTCGAGGTCGAGTTGGCGTACACCACCGTCATGACCATCCTGGCGCGCCTTCACGAGAAAGGTCGTGCACGTCGCGAGCCACGGGGGCGGGCGTTCGCCTACTCGGCGGCTGTCTCGGAGTCGGAGCTCGCGGCCGGTCAGATGAACGCGGTCTTGTCGTCGGCATCTGATCGTGTCGGGGTTCTCGGAGGGTTCGTGGGCGCTCTGTCCAAAGGTGATCGGGCAGCACTCCGTCGTCTGCTCGAGAAGGGGTCGCGTTGAGCGCGGGGCTCTTCCTCCCGTTGTTGTCGGCGGTGGGCATTGCGTTGTTGTCGACGGCCGTGCATCGTCGAGTTCGACCGCAGCTGTCCGCGGCGTTGCTGACCGGTGCAATCCTGGGGGTCGTGGCCGCTGCGGTTCCCACGATGGCAGTGCTGGCGTTTGGCTTCCTGGTGCATCTTCCCTATCTCGGCGACGGTTTCGAGTGGTGCCGGCTGGTGCTGGGCTTCCATGCCTCCGTCAATCCGTGGTTGGGCGGCGCCGCGACCGTGGCGTTGTCGCTTGGCATCATTCGGGCCGGTCGCTCGGTGCGGGCATGGCGGCAGCATCGTTGCGCCGAGTCGGGCGCCCCGGCCCTGGTCGACAGCGACGATTGGTTCGCGTACTCGCTGCCGGGACCGGGAGGGCGCGTGGCGCTGTCCGCGGGTCTCATCGACGCGCTCGACGGCGATGAGCTCGAGGTCGTGCTCGCGCACGAGCGCGGCCACGCCGCGCACCGGCACGATCGGCACCTGCTCGTTGCCGAGTTGGCGGCCGCGCTCGTTCCGCCGGTGGAGTGGCTTCGGCGACGTTTGCGGTTCACGCTCGAGCGTTGGGCAGACGAAGTGGCAGTCACGGCGATCGGCGGTGACCGCGAACGTGTCGCCTTCACGCTCGCTCGCGTGGCGCTCGGGCCAGGCGAGGCCCCCCGAACGGTCGCTGCGTTCAACGGGCTCGGTGTCGCGGCCCGCGTCGACGCGCTCCTGCGACCGAAGCCGCTGCGCAACGAGGGGATCTGGTCGTCGACGATCGGTGTCGGAGTGATGGCGGTCGCGGTCGCGGCCGCGGTGCAGGCCCATCACGTCGTCGGACTGCTCGTCACACTCTGCTCCGGATGACGCCGAAGCCTCTGTCGGCCGAGTGGAGGATCGACGAGGTCGACGATCGCCCGGTTGCGTGAATGTGGTTGTCGGTCGCTGACGCTGGTGCGATCGAACGCGCTCGAAGAAGCGCAGCTCCCTGTATCAGTCGCCGACTTGCGAGTCGGGGTGGGTGGTGGTCGTGTCAGGTCGATCGACCGTCGTCGATGTCGCCGTCGTCGACGGAGGCGGCGTGGTCGTGACGGGTTCCGGTACCGTCGTGGTGGTGGAAGACGTCGTGGTGGTGGTCGACGTGGTGGTCGTGGTGTAGTCGGGGTCGGGCCAGTCGAAGATCATCGGTTGGGCGCCGTAGTGCTCGGGCTCTTCGACACCGTCGAAGACGTACACCGTGTCGCCGATCTCCACGAGGTCTTGCATGTACTCGGCGATGTGCATCGGGAAGCGGACACAGCCTCGCGACGCCGGGTAGTTCGGGACGTTCGACGCACCATGGATCGCGATCCCGTAGTTGAAGTACACCGGTTTGTACAGCCGTCCGAGCTTGGCGTTGCGCCAGCCCTCGACCTTTCGCTCGAAGTGGTAGACGCCGCCAGGAGTGATGGACAGCCCGCAGATTCCTTTCGTCTCTGTGGTGCCGTCGTCGAGGTCGACGGTCACCTCGTCGCACCACTCGACACCCTCGCCGCTCGAGACGTGGGAGATCACGCGAGCACGGCCGTCGATGAACAGCACCGCGACCTGTTCGGGTAGATAGATCTCGAGGTGCGTCCCGCCCGGGGTGCGTCGCGGGTCGGTCACCACCTCGTCGTGCAGTCGTGCCCATGCCTCGGGCGTCACGATGCCGTGCGCATCCTCTCGTGGAATCCCCATCACGAGCTTCTGAAAGGCCCAGACAGAACGAAGCGTCGACGCCCCGAAGTACCCGTCGATCGGACCTGGATCGAACGCGAGGTCGGTCAACCGTTGCTGCAGGATCTCGACTTCGGGTTCCACCATCCCTTCGACCAACTCGTGGTCGAGCACTGGCACGGTCGACGGGGGTGGCGTCGGTGCCGGCTCGACGGCCGTGGACTCCGGGGTTGGCGTCGGCGGTGCCGACGTCGTCGCGCCCGTCGCATCCGGTGTCGGGATGGCGGGCCCATTCTCGGCGTCGGTCGTCCCGGTCGCGCTCCCGAGGCTCCACCACGCCCCGAGCGGGACCGCGGCGGTTGCGCTCGCGACCAGGAATCGGCGGCGCGTGTACATCGCCTGCAACTCGGGGTCGTGTTCGCGATGTCGTCGGTGTCGTTTCATGTCGGGTGCGCAGTGCCTCGCTCTCTTGAGATTTCAACCTACATGGCGTAGTGGGCGAACGGGCACCGGCGGCAGGTGTCCGGAACCGTGAGGTCATCGCCTGTCGATGTCCTGCAAGGAACCCATGGCATCCCGGTTCGATTCCCGTCTGTGGCGTAAACGGGTGCCGATCATGATGCTGCCGCGACGACGAGGCCCTGGGTGAGCGCATTCGCCTCGTTGTGGGTGACCTCGTGCGAAGTCGAGCTGCTAACTCGAACGGAGGCGCTCCCGGCTCTGGTCGTATTCTTCGGCGGTCATCTGTCCGCGCGCGAAGCGTAGGTCGAGTTCCTGGCGAGCATTCTCGGCCAATCTGCCGCGATCCATGTTTCGGACCAGCCAGATCGTCCCCACGATCACGAGGACGAGGACGGCAAATCCGATCAACGTCCACAGGAGCATCCAACCTCCCATCCAGCCGCTCAGCATGTCGTCTCCATTCATCATTCCTACAACTCCGATCCTTGCTCGCTCTGCTGGGCAGAGATAACAACTCCTACCCGGCGTAGGGGCGAGTCATGCTCCCGACGTTCGGAGAATCGTCGGCTTCGACGCATCGCAGAACCGTGCGCCGATGTCGCGGAGAACGGACAGGTGGTGGCATCGCATCGGAGTTGCGAACCCACCCCGGGTGGGTAGGGTTTACGTCATGAAAGCTGAACATCAAAGCGCGGTACTGCGCCGACTGAAGAACGCTCGCGGTCATCTCGACGGGGTGATCCGCATGGTCGAGGACGACACGTACTGCCCCGACGTGATGAAGCAACTCTCGGCCGTGCAGGGCGCCGTCCAAGGAGCGAACCGGCTGATGCTCCGGAACCACCTCGAGACGTGCGTTGCGGCTGCGATGCAGGCTGGTCGTACCGGCGAGATCGTCGACGAGCTGATGGAGGCGCTGCGCTTCGACCCGGGTCCGCCCGCCGTCGGGCTGGAACCAGCGCCGACCGTCGAGGAGGTGTCGGTATGACCACGACCGACGCCACCCCGTCCGAGGTGTCCGAGCTCGACGTCGGTGTCGAGGGAATGACGTGCGGTTCGTGCGCCGCGCGGGTCGAGAAGGTGCTGAGCCGCCATCACGGTGTCCGTGACGCCAGCGTCAACTTCGCGACCGGCAAGGCTCATGTGGCGTTCGACCCCTCGGCTGTCGACATCGACGACTTGACCGCCGCCGTCGACAAGATCGGTTACGGGCTCACCAGCCTCGAACAGGCCGACGCGCACGCCGATGAAGAGGCCGCCGCACAGGCGACTTGGTGGCGACGGGTCCTCGTCGCATGGCCGCTCGGGCTCGCAACACTCGTGCTTTCGCTGGGGTTCATGGAAGATGCCTGGGCACGCTGGACGATTGCCGCGTTGACGGTTCCGGTGCAGTTCTTCGTCGGCTGGCCGTTCCTGGCCGTTGCTGCGGAACGGGCGAAGGCCCGCACGGCGAACATGGACACGCTGATCGCCATCGGCACGTTGGCGGCGTTCGTGTTCTCGACGGTCCGGCTGTTCACCGGTGGGGATCTCTACTTCGACACGGCCGCGCTGATCATCGCCTTCCTGGTCCTCGGTCGCTTCTTCGAGGCTCGGGCCAAGCAGCGGGCGTCGGGCGCGATTCGCGCCCTGCTCGAGCTGGGGGCCAAGGAAGCCACCGTGATCGTGGAGGGAACGGAACGAACCGTGCCCATCGAGCACGTGAACGTGGGCGATCTGCTGCGGGTCCGCCCCGGCGAGAAGGTTCCCGTCGACGGCGAGGTCGTTGAGGGCGCTTCTGCGGTCGACGAGTCGATGCTCACCGGCGAGTCGGTACCCGTCGACAAGTCCACCGGCGACCGGGTGGCCGGGGCCACCATCAACACCCAAGGGGCCCTCACCATCCGAGCGACTGCGGCGGGGTCCGACACCGCCCTGGCACAGATGGTCCGGCTCGTCGAGCAGGCCCAGGCATCGAAGGCGCCCGTCCAACGCCTGGCCGACCGCATCTCGGGCATCTTCGTTCCGATCGTGATGGTGATCGCGTTCGCGACCTTCCTGGTCTGGTGGCTCGCAGTCGGTGAACCGGCAGACGGTGTCGTCGCCGCCGTCGCGGTGCTCATCATCGCCTGCCCCTGCGCGCTCGGACTGGCCACGCCGACAGCGATCATGGTCGGCACCGGGCGGGGTGCGTCGATGGGCGTCCTCATCAAGGGCGCCGAGGTCCTCGAGAACTCGAAGCGCGTCGACACCGTCATCTTCGACAAGACCGGCACGTTGACCAAGGGTGAGATGAGCCTCACCGATCTCGAACCCGCCCCCGGCGTCGACCCGGACGAACTCCTCGTCCTGACTGCCGCCGTGGAAGACGCCTCGGAACACCCGATCGGGCGCGCCGTCGTCGCGGCGGCTCGCGAGCGAGGACTTGACCTGCCGACTGTCGTGGAGTTCACGTCCGTCACCGGCCACGGCGTACGCGCCACCATCGACGAACGCGTCGTGTCGGTCGGCCGCCGCAAGTTGATGGCACAAGACGGTCTCTCGATCGCCAGCGCACTCGAGGAGGCGGCCGACCGCATGGAGACCGAGGGCAAGACTGCGATCTTCGCCGGCTGGAACGGCGAAGCACGCGGGGTGATCGCGGTGGCCGACACCGTCAAAGACGACGCCGCCGCGGCCATCGCCGCACTCCGCGACCTCGGCGTCACCGTGGCGATGATCACCGGTGACAACCAACGCACGGCCGAGGCCATCGCCGCCCAGGTCGGCATCGACACCGTGCTCGCCGAGGTGCTCCCCGCCGACAAGTCCGCCGAAGTCGCTCGCCTGCAGGCCGACGGCAAGGTCGTGGCCATGGTGGGCGACGGCATCAACGACGCCCCTGCACTCGTCCAGGCAGACCTCGGCATCGCCATCGGCACAGGAACCGATGTCGCCATCGAATCCTCCGACATCACGTTGCTGTCCGACGACATGACCGGCGTCGCCACCGCCATCCGCCTCTCCCGGCGCACGTTCCGCACCATCCTCCAGAACCTCGTGTGGGCCTTCGGCTACAACACCGCCGCCATACCACTCGCTGCACTCGGGCTGCTCAACCCGATCATCGCCGGCGGCGCCATGGCGTTTTCCAGCGTCTCCGTCGTCCTCAACAGCATCCGCCTCTACCGCTTCCGCCGATGACGATCGACGACCACGACGCCTATCGACGTCGCTCGACGCGAGACGCACGTGTCGCCGCGAGTCGTGATGGCGGCCCGGCCGTTGGAGCGGCAGTTGGATGGACGGTCGAGCCTGGACCGGGAGGATCCTGAATGCGCATCGGGCAACTGTCTGACCGGCTCGGCGTGAACCCCACGACCGTCCGTTTCTACGAGAGCATCTCGTGTCGGTCGGGATCGCCGCATTCGGCATCGAGGATCGCCACGAAACCCTTGCGTCGGGCGTCAACACCGCCATTGCCCGCACCGCGGGCGTGGTCGCCATCGCCGCCCTGCCTGCCATCAGCAGCTTCGACCTCGACATCCCCGTACCCGAACTACTCGACGCATTCCGAACAGCCATGTTCGTCAGCGCCGCCGCCACAGCGCTCGCCGGCATCATCAACGACGAACCCGACGCACCAGCAGGCCGGAAGCTGAACAACCAACCTCCTCGGCCTCTATGTCCATGCAGACCGAGGTCGAGCCACGCGTGTCCCGTTCCGACGCGACAAAAGTGGCCGCCGAAACGACGATGGGACGCGATGGAGGGCGACGGGGATGATCGGCGCACACCCTCGACTGCGACGTTCGCTGTCGTTGTGATCGCATGTTGAAGCTTCTGCGCTCCTCAGGCGAGTTCCGTCGCCTGTTCCTCGCCCATTCCGTGTCACGGGCCGGCGATGCCTTCAACACTGTCGCGCTCGTCGTGCTCGTGTTCGAACTCACGGGCACGGGACGTGGCGTTGCCGGCGCAGTCGTGTTCGAGGTCCTGCCCGTCTTGTTGATCGGTCCCATCTCCGGGCTTGCAGCCGACCGTGTTCCTCGTCGCATGCTCATGGTCGGAGCCGACCTGTTCCGCGCCGCAGTCGCCCTCGCCCTCGTCACGTCGGCAGGCTCCGTCGCGATGGCCTACGCCGTGGCGTTCGGGCTCTCCATGGGTGCCGTGCTGTTCAACCCGGCAGCGGCATCGCTGCTCCCCGAAGTCGTCGGCGACGGCGAAGTCATCGACGCCAACAGCGCCATGTGGACCGCAGCCGTCATGGCCCAGATTACCATCGCTCCAGTCGCAGGCTTCGTGATCGCCGCTTTCGGTGTTGAAGTCGCATTCTTGATCAATGCCGCCACCTTCATCGCGTCAGCACTTCTGCTGGCGGGCCTGCGAGCCGGACGCGTTCGCGCTGACACGACCGGACGCGGCTGGAACGGAGTGCTCGCGGGGGTGCATACCGTCCGAGCCGATCCTCTCCTCACTCGCCTCGCGGTCGTTCAGATCCTGGCATCGATGTCCGCAGGCGCCACCAGCGGCCTGCTCGTCGTGCTCGCCGACCGCTGGCTCGGCGTCGGACCAGGCGGCTTCGGCACCCTGCTCGCCGCGATCGGCGTCGGCGCGGCCGCCGGCCCACTGTTCCTGCGCCGATTCATCAGCGCCGGCGACAAGCGCTGGCTGTTCGGACCGTTCGCAGTCCGCGGCGGCGTCGACCTCACACTCGCAACCGTCGCCAACCCCCTCGTCGCAGGCGGTGCCCTCGCCATCTACGGCATGTCAACCAGCACCGGCATGATCGCCTACCAAACCACCCTGCAAACACTCGTACCCGCCGAAACCCGAGGACGAGCATTCGCCTTCTACGACGTCCTCTGGAACGGCGCGCGACTCGTCTCGCTCGCGCTCGGCGCCCTCGTCGTCGACATCTCCGACGTCCGCCTCGTCTACCTCATCTCCGCAGCTCTCCTCCTCGCGGCAGCCACCGTCGGACTCACAACGAACCTCGACTCAACAGAACCCGACACCACCCGCCAACGACCACGCCCACACAACGGCTC
>CAXBAZ010000012.1:0-17584 GCA_963973395.1 uncultured Acidimicrobiaceae bacterium | reverse complement strand
CATCGTCGACGCATCGAGCACCGGACCTGAGTCCTCTGCCACTTGCCCGGTCGACGGGCACGTGGCGACGCTCGGCCGCTCCTCGGCAGGCGGGAACAGCGACGCAAGATGCTTCTCCTTCCACCAGCGAATCGCTCGCAGATGGATCGGTGGAAGCGTCCCATGAAGCAGCAGCGCCTCGCCCGGCACCATCGTCCGAAGAAGATGATTCGGGATCAGGTCCTCTCGTTGCGGCGATTCCGAGATCGACCGGCGGCCACGTCCGACGCCGCCGTACACGTCAGCGGACCACGAGCGCCGGGCGACATGCTTGGTGCCGGTAACGGTGTGGAGGTAGCGCAGAGTTGCGGCGTCGTCGATGCCGGCGAAGAACACCTTCGACCGGTGCCCGCCGAGGACGGTGTCAGCCAGCGTGCCGTAGCGGTGTTGGATCTGTGAGAGCGATTGCCAGCACGTCACGTAGTGGGCGCCGAGGGCAGCGATCGTCGACACCTCGGACGGGAGCCAGCCGAGTTCGAGTTGGCCGGTCTCGTCGATGAGGAACAGCACCGGCTTCGACAACTTCCGACCGGCGATGTCCCACGCGTGGACCGAGTCCTTCAGCTCGGCGAGCAGGCCACCGAGCACCGGCGACAGCCGCTCGAACTCGGTCTGCGGCGCAGCGAGATAGAGCGTGTTGGCCGTCTCTTCGTCACCGGACATCAACCACTCGAGATCGACATAGCGGGGCCGTTCCTCGTGCTTCGCCTCAACGTCGTAGAAGACCCTCGGGTCATCGGTGGCGGTGTGCGCGACCGACGGTTCGAGCCATGGGTCGACCGCGAGGCGGGCAGTGGCGTAGATCGACGATCGGATCCGGTCGTCCTCGTTCGCCAGCCCGATGAACGCCGTCGCAGCGTGGCGAGCCATCAACTGCACTCGGGGTGGCTGCGAATCGTCCAGTCCCTGATCCAGGAGGGCATTGATCGTTGGCTCGTTTGCCATCGCCACCGTCGACACCCATGTTGCGATCTGTTGCATGTTGACCGGGTTCGGTGCGTCGGCCTCGGGGAGCCTCACGAGTTGCGACAGACCGGCGACGCACATGAACGAACCAAGAAGCGCCTCGCCGTGCTTCGCCCAGTAGTCGGCGGATGTGACACCCGACTTCGGGATCGCCTGGGCCAGGGCCCGCCCGGTGATCAACGCCTCCTTGGCCGACGCGACTCGACGCAGGGGCGACCACCGCGCGGATGGCAAGCCAGTCGACGCTGCGGGATCGAAGACGGCGACCTCGCCCTTGTCTGCCCGCGCTGCGACGGTGACGTCGTAGAGGTCGCGCTTCACCGAGACGATCACGGCGGGGCCGTTCCAGGTCGCGGCGGCAGCAGTGGCAAGTTGCGTCTTACCCGAGCCGGTCGGGCCGATCAGCGCCACCGACCCACGTGAACCCTGCCGGTGAGCGTGACGGCGCGGCAACGATTGCTGCTGCCGATCCTCCGTCGCCAGGACTCTGCCCGAGTGAGCGTGGAGTCCGAGCAGCATCCGACCGGTCGGCGGTGTGAAGTTGTCGGTCCGTAGCGGGAGCACGTCCCGACGGGTCGCAATGTGCGCGTCCAGTGCCTGGCCGAATCGCTCGCGGCTCGGTCGGCTGAGTCGACGCCACGCGACGATGAGCGAGCCGAGGAGAGCAGCGGCGACGGTTGCCACGACGACGGTGCAGAACCAGTACCAGACGGTCGATCCGATGCCGTTCGCCGCGTCGCCCCACGCCTCCGCCGGCGAGTCTCCCGTGACGAGCCGACCAGCGACTCCCAGCCACTCCCCCAGTCCGCCGGACACCTGAGCGCCCGACAGCGCGGCGCCGGCCGCCGTCACCGCACCGACAACAACAACGATCACCCCGGCCCCGATCAGGGCGACCTCGAGCCCGGCGCCGGGTGGTTCGGTGCGTTCGTGTCCCATCGACCATCCAGCTCCACCTGTCGGGAAGCGGTGGGGAACCCAATCGGGAACCGAAACGGCAATCGGGAATCGATCTGGGAGAGAAACACCAGATCAGGACCCGAATCGGGAACATTCCCGGGAACTCGATTTCAGACGATCGCCTCCTCAATCCACCACGACAGGAGGCCTCCGTGCACACCCTCAACCGCCAACTCCACCAACTGGAGCAGACCATCGCCGACAGGCGCATCCCATCCCGATGGAAGCGCCAAGCGACCCTCAGCCGGTACGGAACGATCGGCGAACTGCTCGACGCAATCCGCACGTTCAACCACCCCGACTCGAACGGGATCATCACCGAACTCGTCGACCAGCCGACCGATGCCTACGGCGTCGACCCCCGCACGATCGTGATCATGGGCCTCGGCCGGAGACTGCGGATGAACTATCGACGGCTCAACTCCACCGACTTCGATGACGCCATGACCGACCTCGCGGCCGTCGTGTGTGAACCCGGAGCAGTCGCTGCCCTAGCCGACAAACCGAGCATCGCTGACACCCTCGTCCGGCGAGCCGGCCGACGAGCAGAACGCCATCGCTCCACACGGGGCCGCCGACAGGACCGCACCCAAACGATCTCGAGCGACCTGATCGACGACCGCTACACGACCAACAACTTCGGCGAACTCGACGACCTCGTCGCGCTGCGATCCGCTCTCCGTCAACTCCGCTCAGAGGTCACGACCGCCGTCGACGACGGACTGGCGAGTCGCACCCAATGGGAAAACCTCTGCGACGTTGTCCTTCGGCCGGCTCTCGGCCTCCCATCGACAAGTCCGACCAGGCGCAACGGATCACGAGCGAGGCAGTCGCTCACCCGCTACATCACCCACGCACTCGACGTGGCTTGACCAGCCTCGGCCGGCAACAGATGCGTTCAGGAGGGACAGGCGATACCCCACGCGCATCGTCACGTGACAGCGTCGCCAGGCGACATCTGCGCTAACCACTGCGTTGGGGCCACCGATGCGGCGGCATCCGATGCGCCAGCACGCGAGCGCGCTGGATGCGGACGCTACGGTGCAGATGAGGATGCGCTACTTCAGATGCGCACCTCGAACAAGCGGGCGATTGGTTCGACCCGATTGCCTGTCCGGATGTTGCGGCAACGAGACGTGGAGTGAAATGGCAAGCTGGCGAACGAATCGGCAGACAATCTCGTGGTTCATCGATCTACACAAGCGGGGGCTCCTTGACCGAGATCCGCCATACCAGCGCCGGTCCGTGTGGAACCGCACGTACAAGCGCGACTTCATCGAGACTGTCCTGCTCGACTATCCGTCACCCACGCTGTTCCTCCATGAAGAGATGTCTGCGTCGGGCGTCGCCCGGCAGGCCGTAGTCGACGGCAAGCAGCGACTCACATCCATCATCGAGTTCGTCGAAGACGAGTTCACAACGAGTGACGCGAAGGAGACACAGCTTCCCTCACATCTTCAAGGTGTGTACTTCTCTCAGCTCGGCGCCGCAGATCGGAAGCACTTCTTCGAGTACGAACTGACAGTTGAGTACGTTCCCTCTACCGAAGGCTCGTTTCTGAACGAGGTTTTCGACCGATTGAACCGGAACGTAGCGAAGCTCTCGCGCCAAGAACTGCGACATGCGCGCTACAGCGGCGTTTGGGCCTCCACCGCAGAGGATCTCGCGGAGGAGTTGTTCTCGACATTGGGCCCCGGATTCCCACGCATCTCCAACGCGGCGCGCCTGCAAATGAAGGATGTTGAATACACCGTGCAGCTGATGGTGCTGGTTGAGTCGGGCCCCTCGTCGGTTACTCAAGACGGCATCGATGAGATCTACGCCGACAGAGATGAGGAATGGAACGCATCGACGCTTCAGCTGGCCTTCAGGAAGACGCTGCGTGCGACATTACGGATCACGGAAGCTGATCCGGAGCTCTTGGCTACTCGATTTCGCAATCAGGTCGATTTCTACAGCCTTTTTGGAGCCATCCGCGAGATTGAGGCCGAAGGATTGAAGATCGACTATCCGGCCAGCGCGGCCGCCTTGATTGCATTCGGCGAGCGGGTCGATGACATGGCGAAGCTCGACAACCCAGACCATGACGACGACGTTGGGCGGTACCACTTCGCCACAAGGTCGGCGGCAAACAACGTGGGATCGCGCAGAACGCGAATCGAGGTCCTTAGGTCGGTTCTTGTTGCGGACTGAGGTCTCGAAATGGATGCCGTTCAAGAGGTGCGCGATGCGTACGCCGGATCGGAGCCGATCCTTCGCGGGCTAGACGAATACCTTGGCGGGCAGTTCGCGTCGTACTGTGACGACAAGCCGTTCCAGTTCAAACACCGTGTCAAGGAGCTGCCCTCCGTGGCAGCGAAGTTGCAGCAGGGCAGATACGAATCGTGGTTCGACCTAGACGATCTCGTCGCCTTCACCGTTGTCGTTCCCACCCGAAGTCGCGAGAGCGAGGTCATTGACTGGCTAAATGCGTCGTTTGACCATCAGACGATCCGAAGTCGATCCACGGCCCAGAAGCCGCCCGACACCTTTCGCTTCGATGCGACTCGATGGTATGGCCGTGTCAAGCCCGGTTCGCTGGTGCTCCCTGAGCACGAGCACTTCGGCCGCTTCACGTTCGAAGTGCAGATCAAGACGGTCTTCGAGGACGCATGGAGCGCGGTGACGCACGATGTTGTCTACAAGGGAGACGAGCCATCGTGGGGCAAGCTTCGCCTCGCCAGCCAACTCAAGGCCGCGGTCGAGCAGCTCGACGAACTCGTTGATCATTTCGAGGCCGCCGCCGACCAGATTCCAAGTTCTCCCCATCGGGAGACTGAGTTAATCGTCGCGAACTTGGCCAAGATCCGGGCTCTCTTCAACGAGGGGCACCTCAGCGATGACCTGCTCCCAAACAGCTGGACTTCGATGATTAACAATCTGTGGTCGTTCTCTCGCCTCCAGAAGACCACCGACGGCGACGGCTTCCGACGCCCAGACCGTGTGTTTCCCCAGATCGTCGCCGAGTTCGACGCAGCAGTTCGCGCCGGGGAGTTCGAACCCCTGCTTTCGGCGACGCTATTTGATTCGATCATCGCCTGTGCTATGTCCCGGGGCAAGGCATCCGGCGACGAGTTCTTCCTCGTGAGCAGCGAGATCGTCGCTACCGCCTACCAGGTGCATGTAGCTAAACCGATCAACCTGAGCATCGATCCTGCGACGGACTAGGCCGAACGAGCGCGCAGGCCAGCTTGCTTGCAGATCGATGGGCTGCGGAGTGTCCCCTCATAGCCGTGAGTGGTCCGCTCATGGGGCCGTACGACTCGCTCCGGCGGCCCGCAACCGCCACGCCCCGTGTCCAGATCAACTCTGATTGAGATTCCAACTCTCACGGATGAGCCCGTCGAACGGGTGCCGAAGCGCCTGCTTGATCGGCCGCATGAGCGATGCGGCTGCATTCACAACTCTTGAACGACGGCGCAGAGGACACCGACGATGATCAGTCCAACCCGAAGCTGGGACCTGCGGGTACCTGTCGGCTCGCTCGCAACGGCAGTCGTGTGTGCCAGCCCGGGTCCGAGAGTGCCCACGTGTTGAGGTCGTGACCTTCAGGAGGCTCGACGATGCGGACCGGCACGCCATGCTCTGCGCCCAGCCGATCAGCCAGCAGTCCCCCAAGTGATCGTCCGGTGCCGGCGTCATCGACATCCACGACCACCGTGACGTCGAGGTCGTTGTTGTCGGCGAGGTTCGCGATTCGTGCGGCCACGGAGTCGTCGAGCGCATTCGTGCCGAGAAGCCCGACGGCGCGAAAGCCCGCCTGCGCCGCGATCAGCGAGTCAGGAATCCCCTCGCACACCACAAGCTGGCTGCTGTCGGTGAGAGCTGGCGGGAACGCTACGGAGAGCCGTGGGTTAGGTGCCATTGCGGCTGACGGGTTGTCGTACTTGCCGTATCCCGGCCGTGGTTCAAGGGCGCGCGTCTGGACGTAGCGGATTTCGCCCGCCGGGTTGAGTGCGGGGAAGGTCGCGCCCAGTCCAGCGCCATACGGGATGCCCTTGCCTCGGCGAAGTCGCGCGCGACCGGGATCGGCACCGACACGGTTCGCTCGGAGTACGTCGTCGTCGAGCCCACGAGCGTGAAGCCACTCTCTCACCTGGGCACCCAGCGGCGACCACAGCAGACGAGCGCACACTGTGGCGTAGGCGACCACCCGATCATCGGGCTGCGTGGCCGGCATCGGCCCAGGATTTCGCTTCGGGATCGGGGGTAGATCGCGGTCCGGCGACATTCCGGCGCGTGAGGCCAGCTCATCGATGGCGGTCTTGCGATCACATCGGCGGACGGCCTGAACGAGATCGATCGCGTCGCCTCGGTGCTCCCGGTTGCCCGACCAGCACCGCCATCGTTCGTGCCCTCGATGGTCACGATGCATCGTGACGGACGCGTGGTGGTCCTCGTGGTCACTCAGCGGGCAATGCCATCGCCGTCCCTCTCGGTCCGGCACCGCGTACTCGTCGAGCAGTGCGCGCAGGTCGGTTCGGTCGAGGACGTCGGCGATTGACCACTCGCGCGCCACGTCGCCTCATCCCGTTGGGACGGACGGGTCGACCAGGCTGCGGGAGCTCATGCTCTGATCCGTTGTAGGAACTTCCCGGAATCGCGAACGGTCCGGAGTTCCAACGTGGGCATGCGGGTCAGTCGCCGTGCCGGTTGACCGACTTGGCCTGAACCTTGACAACTGGTCGGGATTCCTGAAGGCTTGCCGGGTATCGAGGTGATTCGCTCGACCGGCTGAACAGGAGGAGACGCTATGGCGTTGGCTGTGGTCCGCTCCTTGGACGCCCCGAAGGCGCTTGTCGCGCCTGGTGAGGTTGAGGATTTCGAGCAGGAACTGGTCGATCAGTATCTGCTTGCGACGGTGGGTGCAGGTTCGGGTGACTCGACGGTGGTGGAGGACCGAGGTGCGATCTTCGAGTTCATCCGGTTCCTGGGGCGACCGGTGTGGACGGCGCAGCCGGCCGACGCTGATCGGTTCTTGGTCCATCAACGCAAGGAGTTGCATCGGGCCCGGTTGACGGTGCAGCACAAGGCGTGGTCGCTGGCGCGGTTCTACTCGTTCCTCGTTGCCCGCTACTCCGGTGACATCGAACGTTTGACCGGCCACGTGGTGATCCAGATCATCGACGAGTTCAACCGGCCGACCAAAGCCGACTACAGCAACGTGCGGGTACCGCCGTCGATTGAGGAGATCGATGTGTTGTTCGCAGCGTGGCGTGAGTGGTTGCCCGAGGCGCGCAAGTTCTTGCCGGCGACACGGGATTACATGGCGGCGTCGTTGTGGCGCCGGTGCGGTCTGCGGATCCAGGAGACCTACATGCTCGACATCCGTGACTGGCGACGTGATTTGGGCGAGTTCGGCAAGATCCATGTCCGGTTCGGCAAAGGCAGCCGAGGCCGCGGACCCAAGAGTCGACTGGTGCCGGCGATCAACGGCGCGGCGGATCTGATGGATTGGTGGTTGGGCGACATTCGCCACCAGTTCGACGACGCCTATGAGGACCCGAACGCTCCGCTGTTCCCGAGTGAACGGCGAGACAAGCTGACCGGTGCGTGCAGCCGGATCGGTGACCAGGCGCTGCGTGACGGACTCGCCGCAGCGGTTGGTCGTTGGTTGCCGGCGTGGTCCGACGGTCGGTTGACGCCGCACACGCTGCGCCACTTCTGCGCGTCGTCGCTCTACCAGCGCGGCGTCGACCTCAAAGCAATCCAGGAACTGCTCGGCCACGAGTGGTTGTCGACCACGACCCGCTACATCCATGTGCACGGCGATCACATCGAACGCGCCTGGACCGAAGCGAACCAGCGGATTGCCGACCGCCTCGACCCGAACCGGGACAACGAACAGGAGTGAACTGATGCGTTGGAATCTGAGACTGACCGCTGCCGAACAGGGCATCTGGAAATCGACCGAGATGCGACGCCGGCTCGCGGACGCCGGCTTGGAGATCTCGGCCGGGAAGATGTCGTCGTTGTGGGCGGGAACGCCAACCACGATCCGGCTCGAGGACCTCGACGTGATCTGCTCGGTCCTCGATTGCGACCCGGACCAGTTGTTGATCCGCGAGCCGGACAAGGTCGAGGCCCGCAAACCGCGCAAGAAGCGCGCCGCTGGTGCGACGGTCACGCCGAGGTTGGGGAAGAACCGAACGCTGCCGCCGGGGTGAGCTGGCAGAGCTTCTGCGCCACATGCGGCGAGTGGCCCGTCGCGTTCACCACGGTGAAGTTCTGCTTCGGGTGTTGGCCCGGCGGATCCGCCGTTCCGCCACCTTGTCTCGAGTGCGGATCGACGACGGACTACTTCACCAACGGGCTGTGCGGTCGCTGCCACCGGATGGGCCATGTCACGATCGACACCTGTCCGGACTGCTTCGCGTGGGGTGCGTCCAAGCATCGAGCCTGGCGATGCACCGCGTGCAACGGCTGGCGAGAAAAGCGCAAGCTCGGAGTCTGCTCGTGCTGCAGCCGCGAAGTCCCCATCAACATCTACGGCGCCTGCCGGCTCTGCACCAAGCAACGCACCCGGGTCCTGGCGACGAAGCCGCCGTTGCCGCTCCCCGATCTGATCGCCGCGAACCGGAACGGACAACAGCTGTGGTTCGCCGATATGGGCAAAGCTGCCTCGGCGCGACGCCCGAAGTCGCCGCCACCACCGGTTGCGGTCGGGACTCTCGCCCGGTTCCCGGTCACTCACCTGCAATTGCCGCTGTTCCGTTTCGAACGTGACCTCAGCGTCGCCCGCCGGGTCGGTCACCTCGATCCCCGCGACGCGAACCTG
Source organism: uncultured Acidimicrobiaceae bacterium (assembly GCA_963973395.1). GTDB lineage: Bacteria > Actinomycetota > Acidimicrobiia > Acidimicrobiales > Ilumatobacteraceae > Ilumatobacter. The sequence goes on along the minus strand of CAXBAZ010000012.1, from coordinate 8,802 downwards.
GCGTTGCTGTTGGATCAACACGTCGACGAGTTCGGCCGAGCTCACGGCTGGGACCGCCGCAAGATCGTCACCGTTCAACACGGCGTGCACATCCTGCTCGGCCAGCAAGAAACGATCGGCGCACCAATTCGCTGCAGCGACATCGACGCGATCGCCAAACTCAAGGTGTCGACCGTCGCGCTGAGCGACGCCCTCGACGCCGCTGGCATGCTCGACGACGACCGACCACCATCGATCGTTGGCTGGTTCGCCACCAAGACCAACGGCCTGCCCGAAACCATCGCCGCCGAACTCGGCGTGTGGTTCGACGTCATGCGCCACGGCAGCACCACCCCGCCTCGCAGCAAGCCGCGCAGCGATCTCACCATTGGTCAACAGCTCCGATCGGCGATGCCCGCCGTCGAAACCTGGGCCACCAGGCACACCTCGCTGCGCGAGGTCACCCGCGACGACATCTACACAGCGCTGCCGGCGAGCGGATGGCAGCGCACCCACATGCTCCAAGGACTCCGCTCGATCTTCCGGACCCTCAAGGGCCGCAAGGTCGTGTTCACCAACCCCACCACCCACATCCGCCAACCCCACACCAACCACCCGATCCCCGCCCCCGTTGGTCTCGCCACCATCCGCAACCTGCTCGACTCGCCGAACACCGCCCGGGCACTCACCGCAGCGCTGCTCTGCTACCACGCCATCCGCGTCAAGGACCTGCGCCACATCGGACTCACCGACATCTACGACCGGCGCCTCCACCTCGGCGACCAGACCATCGTGCTGGCCGACGCCGTCCTCGAACGCCTCGACACCTACCTCTTCCACCGGCACTACACCTGGCCGAACACCGCCAACGAGCACCTGTTCATCAACATCCGCAGCGCCCACCACACACGCCCGGTCGACAGCTCCTGGCACACCCGGTTGCTCGGCACACCCGCCCAACAGATCCGCCAAGACCGCATCCTCGACGAAGCGTTCGCGACCGGCGGCGACCTCCGACAGATCAGCGACCTGTTCGGCCTCTCCGTCGCCCAAGCCAACATCTACGCCAACCACGCACACCACGCCGCTCTCAGCGACCAAGCCGGGCACGACTGACCCACGACGCATCGGCCCGGACCAATACATCGGCGCAGGCCGATACAATCCGCCGGCATGAGCGCCACGATTCAACACGCTGCACCCATCGCGACCGCAGCGAAACTGTTCTGCGGGTTCGGCGACCCGACACGCCTCGCGATCATCACCACACTCGCCGACGGTGAACAACGCGTGAGCGACATCGTGACTGCGCTGAACGGCTCCCAGGGCAACATCTCCGGTCACCTCAAGTGCCTCAGAGAATGCGGACTCGTGACCGATCGGCGCGTCGGCCGCGAGGTCCACTACCGCATTGCCCACGACGAAGTCATCGACGTGGTCCGCTCGGCCGAACGACTCCTCGCAGTCACCGGCGAACACATCGATCTCTGTCCGAACTACACCACCAACCCCAACGCGTGAGCAGCCGATGACCGTCAGCCGTTTCCACGTCGCCGGCATGGACTGCGCCGCCGAAGAACAACTCGTGCGCATGGCACTGTCCGACATCGACCAGATCAACCGCATCGAAGTCGACCTCGACCAACGTGACGTGCTGATCGACCACACGACCGACACCGACACCATCGACACCGCACTCCAAACCCTCAACCTTGGCGCCGAGTTCGTCGACGACACCAGCGAGATCGGGCCCGCCCCCGACACCCGACGCGAACGCAACGCGCTGATCGTTGCGTTCGTGATCAACGCCGGCTTCTTCGTCGGCGAACTCACCGTCGGCTTGATCAGCCGCTCCATGGGACTCATCGCCGACGCACTCGACATGGGCGCCGACGCCAGCGTGTACGCGCTCAGCCTCGCCGCCGTCGGGACCGCTGCCGCACGCAAGAAACAACTCGCACGCACGAGCGGATACCTCCAGATCGGCCTCGCCGCGCTCGGTCTCGCCGAGGTCCTACGACGATTCTTCGCCGACAACGAACTCCCGGACCCGACCTCGATGATCGTGATGTCCGTGCTCGCGCTCGCCGGCAACATCATCACACTGCTCGTGCTGCATCGCGTCCGGTCCGGCGAAGCACACCTACAAGCCAGCTGGATCTTCACTGCCAACGACATCAAGGTCAACGGACTCGTCATCGCTGCAGCGATCGGCGTCACACTCACCGACTCCGGCATCCCCGACCTCATCGCCGGCGCCGTGATCTTCGCCGTCGTCGCCAACGGCGCCCGACGCATCCTCAAGATCAGCCGATGAACCCGACCCGACGTCGCACCATGCTCGCCTGGATCGCCGCGCTCATCACGATCGATCTCGCCACCAAGATCTGGGCCACCGCCACACTCGACGACGCACCCACCACGCTTCCCGGACCCATCGACCTGCAACTCAGCTACAACAGCGGCACCGCATTCGGGCTGTTCACCAACATCCCACCCCTGCTGATCACCGCCGCAACCCTCACGATCGCGCTCGCAATCCTCCGAGCCGCATGGAACAACCGGACACCCACCGGGCCCGCCACGCTCATCATCGCCGGAGCGCTCGCGAACACCATCGATCGGCTCGAAGCCGGCTCCGTGGTCGACATGCTGCACACCGGCTGGTGGCCCACCTTCAACATCGCCGACATCTACATCACCACCGGCATCGCTTGGTGGGCAATCACCGCCACGACCGCCGACCATTCGATCTCGCCGACCATCGAAGCAACCAGCGCCACACAGCAACCCCAGACCTGACACGGCACACTCATCCGCTACGGTGACCCCCAGTTCACCAACCCCGGACCAGTCAGCCAGACCAGACCGACAAGCACCCCGGAGTTCGGCCCCTACGACCCCGGTCATGGCTTCATCCCCTGGTCTGTGTCGAACAGCGCCCGTTCTCCTGGCGTCAGTACGGCATGGACGCAGGCCGTTCGCGCACCCACCTTCCAGAGCGCCCGACCCTTGACCAGTTGACCGAGCCACTGCCGTTCCCGCTCGGTCAGGTCGAACAGCTTCGTGGTCTCGGCCACCTGCTCCGGCGGCTGGCGAAGCAGCACTCTCGTCTCGATGTCGGAGAGCAAACCTGCGGCGATCTTTGATCCAGCGGTGCCGTCGTCTGCCTGCGCAGTGAGATCGGACGGTCGGTGGCAGACGAGCACGGTGGAGATGCCATAGGTCCTCGACAGCTTGAGCGAGCCCTGGAGGTAGGCAGCGCCATGGCGGACGGCGGCCCACGCCTCGTCAATCACCTGGATCGATCGGCGCTCGGGTCGCCCGCGCAGCGCTGCGGTCAGCCAGTGGGTGGCCGCGATCATCACGAGCGGCAGCGCCTCGCGGTTGTTGTAGACGGCGGACAGGTCGAGGACGACGCCCGGCCCCTTGTCCCAGTCGATGTCGACGGTGGTGGGGCCGTCGAACATGCCTCGCAGCGTTCGGGAGCAGAGCTTGTCGAGCGCGAACGACACCGGTGCCGTGGCCCGGGCGAGTTCGAGCGGGCTGTGGCGCGACAGGCGGACGAGATCGGCCGGCGGGTCGAGAATCTCAGCGTGCAGGTCGGCGAGCGTGAACGGTGCGCCCGTCCCGCACCGGGCTTCGATGCCCCAGCCCAGCACGGCGTCCTCGAGCGGTGAGAGCGGTCGGGCCAGGACGCCCGCAACGAGGTCGGCGGCGAGCGTCTGGCGGTCGAGGACGGAGTCGTCCCCGCCTCGACCGGGGTCCATCGGGTTGATCCGAGCGCCTCCCGAGCCCGGGAACAGCTTGATGACGGCCAGGCCGAGGTCGTCCGCGATCGAGCCGTACTCCCCCTTGGGATCGATGACCGCGAGGTAGCGCTGCGGTCCGTACACCGCCCGTAGGCGGCGGATGAGCGCCTTGACCGTGGCGGACTTGCCGAACCCGACCGAACCCATAACGATCATGTTCGGGTTCGTGAGGTGCTGGGCCCCGTAGAACTCGAACGGGTCGAAGTAGAAGCCCCGGAACCCTCCGGTCACGTCGGCCCCGATCAGCGCGCCGCGCTCGCCGAATCCGGCCGAGGTATGGAACGGGTAGACCGACCGCAGGTGCGCGAGCGTCGAGCGCGACCAGTCGACGGGGATGCCGACCCGCCCTCCGCCGGGTCGCGCCCTCGAGGTCGGGTCTTCCTTCGACTCGCTGGCCGGAGCGGCTGACTCGAACTGCGCCGACCGGCCTTCGACGCGGCGTTCCGACGGGAGTGCACGACCTCGTCGCTTCGATGCCCTGCGCCGTCGGGTCCTCACGACCACACGCCTCGACGGACCGAGCGGCCGAGGGGAAGCGATGCGACCCATCCCTCGCCCTGGCGTGCGGAGAGCGATCGGATGTCGAGCATCGACTGGGCTGCGTCTTGTTCGACCTGTGCGCAGGCCTCGTCCAACTCGTCCAGCGTTGCCGCCGTTACGGTCACGAATCCGACGTGGCGGAACTCGGGATGTCCGGAGGCGAGCTCCTGCTCGCGCGATTCCACGTCGTCGATGCGGCGACGTTCTCGTGCCGTCGAGCGGAAGCCCTTGCGGGACTTCTCGTCGCGGTCCGATTCCAGCGACGTGAGTTGACGGTTCGCCTCGCGTGCCGCCTGCGCGATCGGAACGGGTTCCATCACCATGGTGACCGTTCGGGTCTGGCCGCCGCCGACCATCAGCGGGCTCATCCACTCGGCAGACACCGGGAGCATCGGCCAGCCGACCACCCGATACGACCGGTGAAACGATCCGTCGACTCGACAGTGGTTCCAGTCGGCGTCGGCCGCCATCGGGCCCCACTCGGCTGCTCCGTGACCGGCAGCAGCGGCGAGCGACGACGCCACGCTGGCCGGAGAGCGGGTCGGGTCCGAACGCAACCGGACCGCAGTGGCGACCTCTGCAGGCGCCAACGGACTCGAGACCACGAGCCCGGCCGACGTCAGCCGCGCTGCGAGCTGGCTCGCCTCGGCGACCAGCGCCTCTGCGCTCACGTCCCAAGAGCTGCGACCGCGACGTCCCGGAATCCGCCGCACGTCGGCCGTGAGCGTCAGCAGGACGTCATGAGCGATCGTCGATGCGTCGAGCATCGACAGCAGGTCCTCGTAGTCCACGCCGGCCGGGGTGGAGCGCCGACCGTCGTCCGGCAACGATCCGAGGAACTCACGATGCGACGTGACACCGATCGTGTGCGCCCACTCCTGCCAGGTGATCCGAGCGACAGGACATCGGTCGCGGGCGAGCGGCGCAAGTGCGCCGCCCCATGCGGCAAGACGCTCGTCCTGCTCGACGGCTCCGGCGACGGCGAATCCGTCTCCCAGTACATGAACGACGAGCGACACCGTCCCGGTCGCGCGGTCGCGGATCAGGCCAGCCGCGTGCGATGCTCCCGTCCAGTCGATCTGCGCCTCGTGCAGCTCGAGGCCAGCCATCGGCTCGGGGAGGTCGTCGACGCCATCGTGGGCCGAGCCGATGAGCGATCGGCGCGTCCACGTCGATCGCCCGCGAAGCCGGCGGGCAGAGAGTCGGATGCCTGGAGCGGCCACCTCGTAGAGCGGGCTGCCGCGCCATCGACCGAACGACATGACCGCAGCGACGACGAGTCCGCAGAGGCCGAGGATCGGACTTCCGATCATGAGGGCGAGCGTCAGCCAGACGGCTCCCCCAACCAGCGGTGCGGCCTGGCGGAGCGACAAACCGAGCATCACACCCGCACGTGTGCCATCCCCGAAGTGGTAGCGGACCGCCTCGGCGGGCCGACCTCCGGTCGGCTCGCTCATCGGACGGCCTCATCCTGTTCGCTGGAGCCAGCCGAAGGCTCCTGTCTCGTCGTCACCGCGGGCGCCGTCGCGGCTCGCGACGAGGTGCTCGACGGGCGCGGGGTAGGCGTCGGCCCGACTCCTCCGGCGCGCGATCGACCGGACGACTGCGATCCGATGAGCCCTGACGAGAGGTTCGAGGTCGCCGGCAGCGAGCGCGATGCCGCCGAGGCACCACGAGATGCGCCGAACGACTTGGCGAGCATCGCACCCTGGGCGATCGTCATCGCCGATCGGCCCCAGCCGCCGACGACCCCAGTCGTCGACGAGGCACCCTCGACTCCTGGCAGCAGGCGGAACAGCACGACCGGTGAAAGGCCTGCGATGCCGATTGCCGTGAACCCGGCGAAGAGCGTGCCCACCGCGGCGGCACCCTCGCTCGCACCGTCGGTCCCAGGAGCAGCGCCCGTGTTGGCCAGCAGCTTCATGCCGACGGCCAAGGTGACCGTGATCGCCGGCTTGGCGAGCACGAGCGCGACGGCGAGGTGAACGAGACGACGTCCGCTCCCCCGCATCACCGGCGAGACCGACGCCGACCACACGATCGGGGCGAATGCTGCGACGAGGTAGAGCAGCGACATCCGCATGAACATCACGACCGCCGTCACGATCAGTCCGATCATTCCGAACAACAGCGCCAGCGGGCCGAGGAACGTCGCAGCGAACCCGCCACCGGCCGCGCTCATCGTGTCGGCAAGCCCGTCGAGGACGGTCATCGTGTCCTGGCGACCTCCTTGCCAGACCACCTCGGCGAGCATGTCGGCGCCCTGCAGCATCACGTCGAGGACGACGACAGTGAGCGCCGTGGCGACGATCGCCTTCGGGCCTTCCTTCAGCGCGTCGACGATCAGCTCCGGTCGACCGGCAAGGCCGGCCTGGATCGCCGACGCCAGCATCATCGCGAGCGTGATCCCGAGTGCGACGCCGGCAATCGGGCCGATCATGCCGTTCGCGAACCAGTCCTCGGTCAGCCTCGGAGTGGTGGTCTCGTCGAGGATGTTCCAGACCCACTCCATGAGGAGCAGGATCCCGTTGGCGAACCACGTGTAGATGCCCTGGATCACCTTGTCCCACGCCCAGCCGACGACGTCGGAGGCGACGGACGTGAAGATGGATATCGGGTTCGGGATCGGGAACACCGTTCAGCCCTCCTCGCTGTCGACCCGGCGCCAGGCGAGCACGTCCGTCACCGAATCGGCGGTGTCGATGAGTCCCTCAGCGGGCGGTGCGGGCGTGGGGCCGATCTCCGATTCCCAGCCGTCGAGCAACCAGACGCCGTCGACGTCGACCATGTCGAGCGTGATCGTCCGCCACACCTGCCGTGCGGGACCGAGGTCCGGGATCGCAACGATCATCACCGACCATGTCTCGACCTGAACGCCGTCGGCCGAGTCGATCGACGTGACAGTGATCGGCTGTTCGTGGAGGACGAGTCCGGCGTCGTCGACGCCCCGCGCGCCCAACTCCATCAGGAGGGTGTCGACCTGCTGCCCCGTCTCGGATGCGAACTCCGGGCCGAACGTGGCGGTGGTGAACGACTCGACGAGCTCTCGTCGGGAGATGAACCCCGCCCGAGCGACCTCGTCAATGGACCGGACGATCTCGAGCGCCGCCTCCTCGGCAGCCACGCGGTTGGAGCGCCGAGCATCGATCGGATCACCCTCGGTATCGGCGAACTCTGGCATCCCGGGGTCGTTGGAGGACGCTGTCCCCGCCGACTTGGCAGGGTTCGCAGCTCGCGGAGTCGCCTGTTCATGAGCAGTTCCCGGCTCCGCGCTACCACTACCCTGTGCGAGACGAGCGCCTGCAAACGCGACGACGCCAACCAGTGCTGCGACGAGCAGCGTCGGCACGAGTCGTCGGTGGTCTGATCGGGTGGACATCGGTCAGCCCGTTGCCGAGTAGAGCGTCGACGTGATCGTCCAGGCGAGTCCGGCGAGGATCGCCCCACCCATGCCGCCGAGCAACCACTTCCGTCCCGCTGACGAGGCGGAGTAGTTCGAGCCGAAGTGCCCCACCGCCGTCGCGATCGCGCCGATCAGCAGTCCAGCCAACGAGGCAGCCAGCGCACCCCATTTCAGCCAGCCCAACACGGTGTTCATCAGCGCTGCTCCCGGCGCCGACCCGTCGGGAGACGGGTTCGGCGGCACTGCGAGCGCCGTCGTCGAAGTGACCAGGCTCAGGAAGACCGCGCCGGACGCTGCGCTCGCCGCTCGGCGCACGAGGCGAGTCGTTCGTGTTCGTCGGGATCGGTTGGCCATGGCTCCTCCGGCTTCGTCGTGGACGTCGGCTGGTCGACGTCGGCTCCCTGCAGCCACCAACCCACCCCCGGCACCCGGCGCGCGCTCCGACCGGCAATCGGTGCCGAGAATCACGCGCATGGGTGGAGGAAGAAGGTGTGAAGGTTCTGCTCGCTGCCGTACCGCTTGCGATCCTCGGAAGCGTTGCGACGATCCCGGTCTTGCTGGCCGGAGGCGATCCGCCTCCACTGATCGCCTGCGCACCGAACGCGGCGTCGCTCGAACAGACCCTTGCCACGATCCGAGCACTCGAGTCGGGAGGCGACTACCGAGCCCGCGCAGCGGGGTCGACCGCCTCCGGCGCCTATCAGTTCATCGACAGCAGCTGGGACGGCTACGGCGGCTTCCCAACCGCAGCCGACGCCCCGCCAGACATCCAGGATGCCAAGGCTGCAGAGATGGTCGGCGCCATCCTCGAGGAGCACGGCGCCGTCGATGCGGTGCCCGTGGTCTGGTACCTCGGACACATGCCACCCCCCGGAAGCGCGAGCTGGGACCGAGTGCCGACGCCCGAGGCGGGCAACACCCTCACTCCCCGCCAGTACCAACGGCGATGGCTCGAGAAGTTCGACGAGCTCGGCGCTGCCGACGCGTCCGCCCGCACATCGATCACCGACGACGAACAACTCACGACGACCGAGCCTCTCCGAAGCGCACCCGCCTGCATCGGCGGAC
>CAXBAZ010000011.1:0-17663 GCA_963973395.1 uncultured Acidimicrobiaceae bacterium | reverse complement strand
CGAGCTCGGCAGCCTGGTTCGAGGACGAAGGCGACCCGCTGCGAGCGATCGGGCACCGTCTTGCAGCAAGTGAACACGACGCAGCGGTCCGACTGATGTACGTGCTCGGGCCGCAGCTGATCTCCGACGGCCAGATCGACTCGCTCCGCGGCCTCCTCGAACGCATCGGCGAACCAGCGACCAACGACCCGGCGTGCGCCCTGACGTGGGGCTGGTGCGACTACATCGGCGGTCACTACGCCCGCGCCCACGAGTGGGTCGACACCACCCACCGACTCGCATCCCCCGACTTCGATCGGACCATCACTGCTCCGCTGCGCATGAATCTCGCCGTCGCTGCGGGCGATGTCGGCACCGCGCTGGAGCTTGCCCGCCAGATGAAGGCCACCGATCAGTTCGCGACCCACGGCCCCGAGCTCGCAACGACAGCGGGCGGCGTCTTCATGTGGGCAGGCCAGGCTGCCGAGGCGCGGCAGGTCCTCGAGCTCGCCGTGCAGCAGTCGGCGGCCGTCGACTTCCGAGCGACCCATGTGCTGAGCCGCATCTATGAGGCCATGAACGACTTCGACGAGAGCGGAGACACCTCGGGAGGCCAACGAGCGCTCGACACCGCCGAAGAGTTGGCGATGGGGTCCTACTACCGGATCGCACCGGCGTACGCCCTCAGAGGGCGAGGCGCCGCCGACCCTGCGTCAGCTCGCGCCGATGCCACGAAAGCAGTCGATCTGGCCCGGCAGAGCCCCGGCGATCTCGCCCTTGCCTACACCCTCACCATCTGTGGCGACACTCTCCTCGATGCAGATGACGACACGGGAGAAGGGCTGCTGACCGAGGCCCGGTCGATCATCGATCGCTGTCCCGACCCAGGGATCGCCGGCCGCTACCTGGCTCGCATCGAATCGCGACATGGCGTCGGCGGTCGGGCTCGACCGGGAAGCGGGAACGCAGTCCGAGACGATGTCTTGGTCGAGCAGTTGACCGAACGAGAGACCGCTGTACTTCGATACCTACCGACCACCCTGTCGCAACGCGACATCGCGTCGGAGCTGTTCGTGTCGCCCAACACGGTCAAGACCCACTGCGCTGCCGTCTACCGCAAACTCGGCGTCGGCGACCGCAAGGCCGCAGTCCAGACCGCCCGAGACCTCGGCATTCTCTGACGGGTCTGCGCGCCGGCTCAGAGGTTCGGTGGCGTTGGGCGGCCCGGGAGACGCTGAGTCCTCTGCCCACGGTCTGCTCGACACGCCTGACACGCGAGCAGTCGATCGAGATATACAGCGTCCTGTTCTTGGGCAAAGCAATCCCGGGCACACTGAGCCGTTGCTCGCCGGGATGACGTGACGTCACGAATGGGCCGCGGTGTGGCGCGTCGTCGGAAGCGTCGATCGGATGACGGCGCGCACGTTATGCGTGGGTCGCCGCCGAGCATCCTCCCGGCTACCGCGCTGGTCTCGGGCGCACCAGACTGGTGGGGTGATCGAGCCGGCTCGTCATCTTCTTCGAGCTCGTGACTTGGCGGATCGTTGCTACGCAGACGACCTGTCGGTTGCCGACCTGGCCCGAGAGGCGGCGCTCTCGAAGGCTCACTTCAGCCGCGAGTTCGCGGACGCATTCGGGGCGTCGCCGCACCAGTACCTTCGAGCACGGCGGCTCGAGCGCGCTGCGTCGCTGCTGCGCAACACCGACCGTTCGATCACCGACATCTGCATGGCGGTCGGGTTGTCCAGCGTCGGTTCGTTCGTCACCGCGTTCGGGCGCAGCTACGGCACCACCCCAGCTGCCTATCGGTCCTCGTTCCCACCAGCGCGACGCCACATCCGTGTCCCCAGCTGCGTGGCGCGCACCTACGGCATCCCGAACAGCACGTTTGAAGAAGCCACCGGCAGGTCAGATCCGTAGCGTTCGTGCCCTCTCCAAGGAGGCCCACGATGATCCGCATCGGCAATGCCCAGTTCTGGGTTCACGATCAAGACGAAGCGCTCGCGTTCTACACCAAGACTCTCGGATGGGAGCTGCGCTCCGACGTCACCATGGAGGAATGGCACTTCCGCTGGCTCGTCGTCGGCCCGCCGGGCCAAGACGACGTCGGCCTCGTGCTCATGTCCATTCCCGGCCCGCCAATGCTCGACGCGGACAGCAGCGCCCAGCTCGCCGACCTCGTCGCCAAGGGTGCCGGTGGCACGCTCTTTCTCGAGACCGATGACTGCCAAGGGACCTACGACGAACTCTCGACACGCGGCGTCGTGTTCAACGACCCGCCCACTCGACAGCCCTACGGCATCGACACGTCATTCCGCGACCCGTCAGGCAACAACGTGCGGGTCACTCAGGTCCTCGACTACGACGAGCGACGGGGCGGATAGCTCGGCGGGAGCTCTTCGGCCGGAATCGCAACCCACTCGGGATCGGCACATCCCGATCGCCGACGACGGGTCCGGAGGCCACGCATTTCGACAGCGGCATCGCACTTGGACGCTCGAACCGGACCCGTGATCTTGTGGCGCGGGGCTTCGACGCTCCGCGAGCGTGTGGCAGTCCGGAGAAGGACTACGAGTCCTGAACGCAGGGGCGGATCGCATCCGAACTCTGCGGTGGATGAGCGAAGCAATCCGCGCTCGTTGCGGCTCCGCTGCCGCCCGTCAGCTGCAGGCCGATATGGGAGTCTCGTCGCCGGGGATCCACCGTTCCCACTCGTCCTCGGTGAGGTCACGGCCCACGAGTTCGCACGCCTTCCGGACCCAGCGCTGTGGATCGAGGGGAACCTCCATCAGGAGCCCCGACGTCGCGACCCACACCGAATCGGTCTCCGGGTCGTACCACGAGGGTGAGGCGAACACCGATCCCGACCCGTCCCAGACCAGGCCCGCCGGCGCGTTGCGGTCTAGGTCCCAGAGACGAACGGTGCCGTCGGCTCCGGTGATGACCAACATCGAACCGTCCCGTGCGAAGCCGAGGTTGGTCACTTTCTCTCCGCCCTGGAGCTGTTCGGTTTCACCTGAGTTCGTGTCGATCAGGACGACACCGCCGAAGGTCCCGACGGCCAGGCGCTCCGTCACCGGGTCGATGGTGAGGATCTGAACCTCCTCGGCGCCCGTGTCGAACTCGCTGACGAGCTCGCCCGTCGAGTCGTAGGTCGTGAGCGTTCCATCGAACGCGAGCGTGTGGAGACCGCCCTCGAGCGAGGGGTGCACCGTCGAGATGTCGGTCACCGGCACCTCGAACACGACGCGACGTTCCCCGGGCGCGAGGTCGACGATGCTCACGACGGCCTCGCCACCTCGCTTGCTCACCAGTCCCAACAGGTCGCCGACGCGCGTACCGGTGTTGATGGGCATGCCGACGTCGAGTCGGTCCACGACTTCGTCGTCGTGACGCAAGATCATCGTGCCGTCAGCGAAAATCGTCCACGAGCCCTGTTCTTCGGGATACACCCACACGATCGGCACGTCGGAACGATCGGCGTCCAACGCCACATCGGTTCGTTCGCCCGTGTACAGATCGATCACCTCGGGGGCGCCGAGCCCGAAGGCGTCGTACACTCCGGCCTGTCCCGCATTGATCGACACCTGGGCTTGGTCGGGAATCGACCACTCCCGCTCGACCAACGAGCGAGAGTCGACGTTCACCACCTCCATCCGATCGTCGGAGAGCGTCACGAGAACCGTGCCGTCCGGTCGGACCCGCGCGTGCGAGGCGTCGCGCAGCTCGACGGGCTGGCGGATCGGTCCGGTGCGTCGGTCGAACACCTCGATCTGGCCCAGCGACGCAACGACGACCGCCCCATCCGGCCGAACGCCGACGGATCGGACCTCGCTGGTACCCGGGAGCGGTGTCTCGTGGACGACCTCTCCGGTCGCGAGATCGTATGTCCGGAGGGCGACGCCCTCCACCGCGACGACGATCTCGTTCGTCGCGGTGTCGAATGCGACGCCTCCGATGAACCTCTTGGTCGCAATGGTGTCGAGCTCGGTTCCGGTCCGTGCGTCGACGAGGTGAAGTCGACCGATTCCCTCAGCGCCGTCATCGACCGCCCGCCCCAGGATCGCCAGGTAGTCGCCCGCCGGGTGCATGATGAAGTCGTAGACCTCGTTGACCTCGACGGGGGACCCGACCTGTTCGCCGGTCGCGGCGTCGTGGATCGACCATCTGGTGCCGTCCTGGGTGGCAGTGAACCGGTTGCCGGCGATCGCCATGGGGAACGGTGGGCCGTCGTACTGCTCGGTGATCTCGGTGGCGGCAGGGTCGTCGATCGCGCCCAGCCACCACCCCTCGGCAGTCTCGCTGTTTCCGGTCGCGGCGAGCGCATTGCCGGTGATCGGGTCCGCCATCCAGATTCCGCAATCGCCGGGGGCGCCGCCGTGGTCGGTGATCTCACCGGTGGTCAGGTCGCGCGCCAGGAAACGGCCATCGGCGATGAAGCGTTCGGTGAGATAGTCGTGGTCGAGTTGCTGAGGAACGGGGCACCCCTCGGGCGGATCGATGGGCTCGAACGTGGCGGCGCGACTGCCGATCGCGCTCCGACCGAGCGCGTTGAGCACGGCCTGCTCGGTGGCCGGCCCTGGGGCTCGGCGGTGGGCCTCCAATGCGAGCAGGATCGCCAGCTCCGGGTCGTCTGCTGTGGCCGCCGCCGAGTCGCTGACCAGCCTGGCGAGCTCGGCCTCGGTGTTCGCTGCCCGCGCGTCGTTGCGTTGTCCGACCGCGAAGAACCCGGCGATGAGCGCGACCACGAGCAGCAATCCGACACCCCCGAGCAGGCCGCGCAGGCGACGGTTGGACCGCCGGTCGCGCTCCGCCCGTTCCTTCTGGGCATCGGCCTCGGCGGTGCGAAGGCGATCGCTCGCCGCCACGAACTCGCGCTCGTGCTGGTCGAGAGTGTCGGGGTCGATCGCGACGAGTTCGAGCGCGCTCTCGAGCCGCAGCCCGCGGGCGAGGTCGCTGTCGTCGCGGTCACGTTCCTCCCACACCATTGCCGCGGCTGCGACCTGCTGGCGAACGCGGAGGGTGTCGCCAGCATCTCGGACCCAGTGGCGAAATCTCGGCCAGTGCTGGATGAGGGCTTCGTGGGCCACTTCGACGGTCGGCTCGCGCGTGTCGGCATCGTGGTCGAAGGTGAGGAGTCGGGCGGCGCCGAACCTGTCGAGCAGGCGATCGACCTCCTGGGCATCGGCGGAGAGCCCGAGCAACTGCGCGCGACCGGCGCGGCGCCGACTGACCGTGTTGTCGTCGTCGACGCTCACGAGGCGCAGGAACGCGCGCCTGGCGAGATCTCGGTCCGCTGCTGGCAGTACTGCGACGGCCGCCTCCGCCCGCTTGGCCACGGCAGCCTCGACCCCTCCGAGGACGCGATAGTCCGCAAGTGTCATCACCGGCCGCTCGCTCGCTGAACTGCGCTCGAAGAGCTCGGTCAGAGTGAACTGGAGGAGTGGCAGTGAGGCGGGTTGATCGACCACGTCGGCGACGAGTTCCGTGACCAGTGCGGGCTCCACTTCCACACCGGTGCCCGCAGCGGGCTGGGTGACCGCCTCGGCGATCTCCGAGGCCGACATTCCCACGATCGTGACGGCTCCGTTCTTGACGAGTTGGCCGAACTCGGCGTATCTCAGCGGGCGATCGAGGAAGTCGGCACGCAGCGTTGCGGCGACGCGCACGGCGCTGTCTTCGTCGTTGACGACGTCCACGAGGCCGTCCAGGAAGGCTCGACGGACATCTTCGTCCGGGACCAGGGTGAACAGCTCCTCGAGTTGGTCGATCACGAGCAGGAGTGGTTGTCCGTCCGGCACGGCGTCGCGGACGATCCGACGGAACTGCTCGTCACCGTCGTCCGCGGCGTCGGTTTCCGGTGGCGCGGCGGCTGCGACCGGTCGAAGTGCGCGGTTCAGCGCCGCGAACGGATCGGAGCCGGGCACCATCGTCGCGTAGAGCCAACGCTCGGAACCGTCGCGGGCGCCCGACCGCAGTCGCGGTACGAGGCCGGCGCGGACCACACTCGACTTGCCACTCCCGGACGCTCCGACGGCCACGACGAACCGACCGTTTCGGCCCGGCAACGATATCTGCGCAACGAGTTCGTCGATCACCGAGCGCCGACCGTGGAAGTTGGCCTGATCGGCTTCGGTGAATGCCTCGAGTCCCTTGAACGGATTGACGACCTCGCGAGCGCCCTCCTCCTCGACGGCATCGCGCCCCTCGACTGCGGCCAGGAAGCGGGCGACGAACGCCTCCAGAGTTGCGAACCGCTCGTCAGGCTCCCAGGACATCGCTCGCCAGAGCACCTCGTCCACAGCGGCCGGCACGCTCGGGCGCTGCACGCGGACCGCAGGGGCACGATCATGCACCGTGGCGATCGCACGTGTGCCGAAGGGCAACGTGCCCGTGAGCAGCTGGAAGAACAGCACCGCAAGCGCAAACTGATCGCTCGTCGGCGACGCCGGCTGCCCGGCGAGGACTTCGGGCGATTCGAACCCCGACGAGGGGCTCGAGGCACGATCGTTCGTCGTCGACTCGACGAGTGCGGCCACCCCGAAGTCAGCGAGGTAGACGCCATCGTCATCCACCAACACGTTGGTGGGCTTGATGTCACCGTGGACGACACCGGCTCGGTGCGCCGTCCCGAGGGCGCTCCCGAGCTGGCGAGCGATCGACGCCACCTGGTCTGTCCCGAAGGGGCCGTCGGCCACACGGGTGCCGAGGTTTCCCCCGAGCAGCCGCATCACGATGTAGGCGCCGCCAGG
Source organism: uncultured Acidimicrobiaceae bacterium (assembly GCA_963973395.1). Taxonomy (GTDB): domain Bacteria; phylum Actinomycetota; class Acidimicrobiia; order Acidimicrobiales; family Ilumatobacteraceae; genus Ilumatobacter. Next base: position 10,932 of record CAXBAZ010000011.1, on the reverse strand, counting down.
CTCGCGCCAGTAGTCGTAGATCGGGACGATGTGCGGATGCTCCAGGTTGGCGACCAGCTGCGCCTCCGCGTCGAAACCACGGATGAAGTCCGGGTCGTCGGCGAGCTGGGCACGAATCGTCTTCACGGCGACCTCACGGCCGACACCGGGCTGCACCGCTCGGTACACGACGCCATGTGCGCCCTCGCCGATCGCCGCCCCGACCCGGTACCCCCGCAGCGGTTGGCCGGCCGGAGATTCGAGGCGGAGTGCCGGATCGTGCGCTGCGATGCTCCTGGCGAGCGCGCGCAGCTCGGACGACGGTTCGAGACCGACATCGACGAGGGCCGCGTCGTAGTCGTCGAGGGTCCGCAGCGCCTCGACCTGGCGCCCGGCGCGGTACAGCGCCAACATGTGCTGCGCGCGCAATCGCTCGCGCAGGGGATGCTCGACGACCAGACCCCGTGTTGCCGACACCACGTCGCTCACGAGTCCGCAGGCGAGCAGGCTGTCATTCAACTCTTCCTGCGCGACGATCTTGAGTTCGTTCAACCGCATCGCTTCGGCGTGCGCCCACTCCTCATGAGCGAACTCCCCGTACGCAGTCCCGCGCCAGAGCTCGAGACCGTCACGGAGTGTCGCCGCAGCCCCGATCGCGTCGAGGCCGGCGAGCTGGGACCGCGCCACTTCGATGCTGGCCTCGAACCTTGTGGCGTCGAGGTGATCCATCTCGATGCGAATCCCGTAGCCACGCTGCTCGGTGACGACCAGATCGCCGGCAGCATCGTCGGCAGCGGCCAGAACTCGTCGGAGCCTAGCGACGTAGCTTCGCATGGTCGTCGTGGCGCTGCGAGGGGGATCCCCCTCGAACACCATGTCGGTCAGCCGGTCGAGCGGGACGATCTGTCCAGCATGCGCGAGGAACGCAGCGAGCAGTCGCCGCTGCCGAGCACCCCCGATGTCGACCTCGCCACGGGCCGTGGTCACGCTGAGCGGTCCGAGTACCCCGAACTCCATCACTCCACCCTTCCTGGCCATCGACACTAGTCGGGCACACCGACATGCAATCCCAACGACGTTGCAACGACGTTGCGTCGCGAAACACCTGCTCAGGAGGCACTTCTTGGTGTCACCGAGCGATCGTTCGGCCTCGACGCAGCTCGGATCCCCAGGAGCGCCACGCCATTGCAGCAGGTGGTTGCGACGGTCGTGGTGGCTCGACCGAGCCGATCACATCACGACAGGAGATCACCATGTCCACCACCGACACGCTCACCGACCAGCCGGAGACAACCCGCCCAGATCCGACAACCCAGACGGCGGCGAACCCTGCCACGCCGGAGCACTCGGGACCCGACCGACCGATGATCGACGTTGCCCCCGCCCGGAAAGCGACCGGGCCTGGCCGCATCGGTGTTGCGTTCGCCATCGCCGCATCGGTGGGCGTCGGCGCTCTCGTCTGGGCGGTGATCGCTGGCCCGACCGACACCTCCGTCGACGCATCGACGCACGATCGGGTCGAGGCCAACCGGACCGGCACATTGCGCGACCTGTCCACGCAGCCGACAAGTTCGTACGATCGGGTCGAGGCCAACCGGACCGGCACACTGCGCGACCTGTCCACGCAGCCGACAAGTTCCTACGATCGGGTCGAGGCCAACCGCGCCGCCACGCTGCGCGACCTGTCCACGCAGCCGACGTGATCACGACGCTCGACCGCACTCGGGCTCCAGCGATAAGAACCGCCGTACTCTGGTGGCACCCCCGGCCAGGTGGGTGCCACCAGAGCACGTGCACACGTAATGCCGGAGCCCGATGACCGGCGCAGTCGTGCGGCCGAGCCGCTCGGTAATCACGCATGGCGCGCATGTGCGGCACCGCTCGAGAACGGCATGTCCCGATCGCCGGCGACGGGTTCGGTTTCCACGATGCGCCGGTGGATCGTGCGGCGATCACCTGCTTGCGGCGAATCCTGTCGAGTTCGTGTTCACTGTCGGTCAGGACGCGCAACGCCGCCAACGGCTCTTCGGAGGGCATCAGGCACGATCACACTCACGACTGTCAGGCCACCCTGACGGCAACGGACCGAGATTCTGGCGGGGTCGAGCGGTTGGGTCCGTCGCCCGTCACTCGCGACCGAGACCGAGATCGGCGAGGATGGCGGGCAAATCCTGAGCGTCGGCCAACAGGCGAACGACATCAGCGTGGTCCGGTCTCACGAAGTAGAACCACCCGACAGGGAACCCGGGAATGCGGCGCATTCGAAGCCCCGGAATGTCACACAGCTCGCCGACACGTGGCGATCCGGCGTTGGGCATCTTCTCGATGGCCCGAAGCGACGCAACAGCGGCATCGAAGAACCGCACGGCGAGGTCGGACCCGCCCTCAGCGCTGTAGTACCGGGTGCGCTCGACGAGATCGTCCTCGGCCAACGGACGCAGCCGGGCGACGGTCACGTGTCAGCAGCGAACGCACGTCGGCGGATCTCGTCGACGACGTCAACGGTTGCGGGTCTCGGGTCGCCGGACTCGAGCCCATCAGCAATGAGAGCTCGCAGCCGCCGCTCGGCCACGTGTTGCTGGTCGCGTCGGATCAGCTCGCGCAAGTACTCACTCGTGTTTCCGTACTCGCCGGATTGCACACGGTCATCGATGTAGCGCCGCAACTCGTCGGGCAGAGCGAAACTCATCGTCGTCTTGCTCACTCCACCAGCCTGCCTGCGCTATCAACAGTTGTCAACGTGTTCTCCAAGGTCGGTCGGGGCAGGCGACGATCACGGACGCGAACGCTCCGGACTACGCTGCACCGCCGGCGAAGCCGCACGCCTTCCGACCGACGAGGCCCACTCGATAATCACGCCGTTCCAGGGCGGTCGAGACCGCTCGTAGCGAGGCGCTTTCGATCTCGCACGAGACGTTCGGCGAGCCGCTCGTAGTCGCGGACAGAACACTCCGCGGACCACCGCACGGTTTGGGTAGCTACGGCGCCCGCCTCGAGCCAGGCCAGCGCGGGCAGCCCTTGTAGCTGCAAGCGTGCCGTTGTGATGTCCGCCAACGGAGCGGATGAGGGGAATCGAACCCCAGTATTCAGCTTGGGAAACGGAAGTTCCTCGACCGATCGATGCGGCCGTGACCTGGGGAAACGTGCGATGAACTGGTGAATCGACCCTCACTGGCGGTGCTGACGGTAGCCGGTGTCGACCCCCTGTTGACCCGTGTGTGAGGCACGGCGAACTGGAGCGCGCCACCGGTCAGCTGAGGCACGACCGCAGCGTGAGGCACGGCCAGACCGCCGTCAAACCTCGCGTGATGCGGTCACCGAGTCCTTGTCGGATGATGCGCACAGCGACCGGCGTGGGGCATGCGCTAGGTGGTCGAGACGGTCAGTCCGAGCGCCCATTGGCGGCCTCGTCGGTCCGATCGATGCTGACTCGTCGCCGCGCCGGGAGGGCCAGAACGTACGGACGGGCCGCGCCCGCCGACCGCGTGGAACGTCACCCGAGAGTTGGGCAACCACCCGCGTGTTCCCGGATCGTCTGGGCTCAGCGGCGACGTGTGCGGTGGGCGACGGCCGCCGCCAGGCCCGCGGCGACGGCGGTCGCCGGAGTGAAGAGGAAGCGTTCGACGGTGCTCGTCGAGGTGATGTTGCCGATGGTGTTGACCGCCAGGAAGCGTGCGATGGTCCACGTGGCGGGACCGAGCCATCGAGCGGGGTGACCGATGAGACCGGCTCGGCGCAGGACGACTCCGGCCATGGCCGTCAACGCGGCAGCGGAGCCGGCGGCGACGATGCGCATGCCGGTGGGCAACACACGATCCTGCGTGCCGCCCCATACGTGGTCGCCGAGTGGCGCGCCGGCGGCCAGGGCGATCTGCAGCCCGGCGAAGGCCACGCACACGCCGGCTGCGCCGACGGCCGCGGAGCCCACCGCAGCGGTCCCTGATGAGCGTTCGACGGTGGGAATCGTTGTTGTCATGGCTGCGCTCCGTTGCCGAGTTCTTGGAACAGGGTGAGGTGGACGGGGCCAGGAGCGTCGAGTCGGGAGTTGCGTGATCGCCACGGTGTTCCGGTCGGCGGAGCGACCTGTTCGGCGTCGGCATCGATCATCCGGGTGGTGGTGCTATCGACGTCGGCGACTTCGAGCGCGATGCGGATGCGGGAGCTGACGTCGCGTCCGACTTCGAGTCGGTCGATCAGTCGGCGTTGCTCGGCGGTGACGAGTTCGAGGGTCGCGCGGCCGGCCTGCAGGGCGACGACGCGGGCGTCGTCGCCGCTGTCGACGATGAACTCTTCGGGCATGCCGAGGTGGTCTCGGTAGAAGGCGAGGGCGGCGTCGAAGTCGTCGACCTCGACGACGACCCGAAGTTGCATCACGCCGTCTGGCGTGTTCGCGCCCTTCCGGTCTGTCGTGTTCATCGTTCCTCCGTGGTTGCGGCGATGGCGATGGCGATCTTGCCACGGGTCCGTCCGCTCTCGAGGTGCCTGATCGCGTCGGCCGTGTCGTGGAGCGGGAAGGTCCTGTCGACGACGGGGGTGACGTGTCCGGTCTCGACGAGGTCGGCGAGGCGTTCGAGGTGGGCGGAGTCTTCGCGGGCGACGAAGGTGGTGAGTCGCTGGCGTGTGACGAGTGAGGTGAGCCTGGCGCGGATCTGGCGGTCGGTGCCTCCGAGCCAGCGGCCGCCGTTCTCGCCGCCGACGATGACGAGGGTGCCGGTCGGGGTGAGTGCCCGGCGGAGGTCGCGGAGGCGGTGGTTGCCGCCGGTGTCGATGATGACGTCGTAGCGACCGCGCTCGGCGAGTGGGTCGTCGGTGCGGTAGTCGATGACACGGCTGGCGCCGAGCTCGCGGACCAGGTCGAGCTTGTCGCTGCTGGCGACGCCGGTGACGATGCCGTCGAGGGCGGTGGCGATCTGGACGGCGTAGGTGCCGACCCCGCCGGAGGCGCCGAGGACGAGCACCTGGTCGCCGGGTCGGACCCGTCCGTGGTCCTCGACGGCTTGGAGCGCGGTGGATCCCGTTACGGCGAGTACTGCGGCCTGGGTCATCGTGAGGTTGGTCGGGATGCCGGCGAGGTGGTCCTCGGATGCTCGTGCGTACTGGGCGAAGGTGCCGTGGCCGGTACCGAACACGAGGTCGCCCTCCGCGAAGCGGGTGACGGCGGCGCCGACGGTGTCGACGACGCCGGCGAGGTCGAGGCCTGGGACCGGGTTGCGGGGGCGTCGGAGCCCGAACGCCAACCGTGTGAGGTAGGGCCGGCCGGTCATGAGGTGCCAGACGCCGCGGTCGACGCCGGCGGCGGCAACTCGGACGAGGACGTCGTGGTCGCCGAGCGTGGGTCGGGGGATGGTGCGGAGTTCGAGGGTGTCGGCGGTGCCGTAGCGTTCCTGGACGATGGCCGTCATCGATTGCTGGTCGGGCTCGGTGTGTTCGTTGGCGCGGTGCGGGTGGCCGGTGTGGAGTGTCGGGGTGGTGTTCATGGTGTCTGCTCTCTGGTTCAGGCTGCGACCGTGGCCGGTCGGCGGGTGGTGGTGTGGGACGGGGTGGCGAGGCCTCGGGTGACGAGACGGATCGCGAAGGCGAGTTCGACGACGAGGCAGATGGCGTAGAACGGTTCGATGACCGAGCTGGCGCTGGGAGCGAACAGCGCGGCGAACGAACCGACGAGGTAGATGACGCCGGTGGCAGCCATGCCCCAGGCGAGCAGCCGCGGCACCAGGTTGCCCGCCAGCAGCAGCGATGCGACGACCAGGCAGCTGAGCCCGAACGCGATCAGGCCGGCGTCGTAGCCGAGGGCGTGGCGTTCGACGGCGTCGAGCGCGTCCTGTGCGGGGCCGGCGAGCACGCTGCCACTGGGGTCGACGGCGTCTTGTGCGAACCCGAGTGCCCTGTGCAGGTTGATCAGGTTGAGCGCGATCACCGCGCCCTGGATCAGGCGGAGCGCGGTGGCGGTGACTGCGAGGCGTCGGTTGACGTGGCGCAGCAGACCGAGCAGCCCGAGCGCCACGATGACGTCGAGCGCGATCATCACGACGTCGGCGCCGATGCCGACGCCGAACAGGCCCGGCGCCTCGGCGATGTTCTCCGCCGTGGCGATCGGATCATCGTCGACGACGAGCGATCCGCGTACGGCGAACTCGGCGAAGATCCCCGTGGCGATGATGCCCAGGTAGGCGAGGCCCGTCAAGCGGGCGAGCCTCGACGGGCGAGGCGTCGCAGAGACAGTGGGGACGGTGGTGGCGGTGTTCATGGCGTGTCCTTTCGGGTGATCGGCGATGACGTCAACGGTACGGATGGCCCCCGACGCCGGTCTTGGCCCTCGCTGCCAACCCCTTGACCGAACGGGACACTCGAACGGCCGTGGTAGAACCCCACGATGGGCTCGGTGGGCACCCCGGTCGTGCGTCGGATGATCGACGTCGCCGACGAATGCCACGACCGCGACGAGCTCCTCGAAAGCGTCGGGCTGTCATCGGACCCGGCCGGCGTCGGCTGGGCCGGGGATGCGATCGACGAGGAGATCTACTACGGGCTCGTCGAACGCATCGCCGGCAGCGACGATCCCGGGTTCCCGTTCCGGTACGCGTCAGCGCTGCATCCCGACGATTTCGGAGCGCTCGGCCTGGCCATCAAGACCGCCCCCACCCTTCGGGCGGCGCTCGAACGACTGGCCCGCTATGTCCTGGTGCTCAGCGACACCCTCCGCTACGAGCTCGTCGACGAACTCGATGGTGCGGCGTTCGTGCTCGTCGGGCGCCCGCACCATCGTCGAGGTGCTGCGATCGCCAACGAGTGCGCTGTCGCCGCCGTGACCTCGCTGCTGCGAGTCGTCGGCGGGATCACACTGGAGCCGACGCTCGTCGAGTTCCAACACCACGCTCCGAGCACTGATCGTCATCACGTCGGCTTCTTCGGCTGCCCGGTGCGGTTCGACGCCGCCGTCAACGGCCTCCACGTCAGCGACGAACACCTCGCTCGCCGAGCGCTGCTCGCCGACGACGGCCTCTCCACCTATCTGCTGTCGCGACTCGACGACCTCACCGCACGCAGGGCGCGCCGCTCGATCGTCGACGACGTCCGAGCTGCGATCGCCGACGTGCTGCCCGACGGGCAGCCGAGCAAGTCGCAGATCGCGCGTCGGCTCGCGATCAGCGAACGCACCCTTCACCGCCAGCTCGCCGACCACGGCGAAACCTTCCAAGCGATCGCCACACGAGCCCGACGCGACGCCGCGGAGTCGCTCCTGACCACGACGAGCCATTCGATCGCCGACGTCGCGTTCCTCACCGGCTTCTCCGATCAGACAGCGTTCACCCGGGCCTTCAAACGCTGGACCGGCACCACCCCGGCTGCCTTCCGCGACCACACGCCCTGACCCATGGTCGGCACGGTCGGCGACACCGCTCGTGCCGTCCGACCCCAGGCCAGCCACCGCCAGCAGCAGGAACGCGATCGTCGCACCGAGCGGTGGGTCGCCGGCCGAACCACTCAGGAACAGCCCGATCAGATCGAGCGTCGCCATGACGGTCTCACCCGTCGTCGGCGACCACGAGCGCCGCCGTCGCCGCCAGAGCGAACGAGCCGACACTGGCGATGGTGCGGAGGTGGTGCCAGCGGTTCCACGGACGCTCATAGGTGGTGCGGCGCTGCTCGACCGCGTCGCTCGTGGAGCCGCGGAGGTCGAACGCGTCGAGGGCGTCGTTGAGCGGCACGTTGCCGCCGACTGTGACGCCGAGCACCCCGACGAGGTAGGTGACGGTCGCTCCCGTGAGCAGCCAACCGCGGCGGTGGTCGCCGGCGCGGAACTGCATGGCGGCGGCGCCGCCGAGCACGAGCGGGATGCCCATGAACGGGATGATGAACGCCGGGTTGATGATGGCCCGGTTGATGTGCTGCATGGTGTCGACGTAGTTGCCCGACGGCACGCGCTTGGTGCCGGGGATCACCGACACCGACCAGCCGTACAGAAGGCCGGACATGAGCCCGGTGGTGACGATGCCGCCACCGAGGAGCGCGGTTTCGAGATTCATGATGAGGTCCTTTCGTGAGATTCGTGTCGGTTGGCGCCGGTCAGGCGGTCGCCCCGACGGGCGTGGTCCAGGCGCCGACGGCTGCGGCGTCGCGGGCGAACGTTGCGAAGTCCCGGGCGGGGCGACCGAGGGCTCGCTGGACACCGTCGGCGGTGTACGCGTTGTGGCCGAACACCTCCGAGAACAGGTACGTGAGGTGCCCGACGAGCTCTTCGGGAACACCCTGGTCGCCGGCCGCGTTGGCGTAGTCCTCGACCGACACGGGGACGTAGCGCACCTCGCTCGCGGTGGCCCGACCGAGCTCGGCGGCGACGTCGTTCATGGTGAGGAGTTCTGGGCTGGTCAGCTCGTACAGCTCACCGACGTGGCCGTCCTCGGTGAGGGCGGCGACGGCGACGTCGGCGATGTCGTCGGCGTCGACCCACGGTTCGAGTGCGTCGCCGCCGGGCAGCACGATCTCGCCGGACAGCACGGCGTCGCGCAGGAAGTCCTCGCTGAAGTTCTGCATGAACCATGCGCAACGGACGACGGTCACGTCGGCACCGGAGTCGAACACGGCCTGTTCGGCCCGTTGTGCCTCGACTTCACCGCGGCCGGACAGCAGCACCAGGCGGCGGACGCCCCGGTCGAGTGCGGCGTCGGCGAGGGACCGTACGGCCTCGGGGGCGCCGGGGGCGGCGAGGTCCGGGTAGTAGGAGATGTAGACGGAACGTGTGCCGTCGAGCGCCGGACCCCAGGTCGAGGGGTCCTCCCAATCGAACGGGATCTCGCTGCTGCGCGATCCGATCCGTACGGGCGCGCCTCGGTCGCTGAGTCGTTGTGCGACTCGTCGCCCGGTCTTTCCGGTTCCGCCGATCACGAGGATGGGCTGCTGGTTGTCGTGGGTGGTGGTCATGATTGCTCCTTGGGGTCTCGGTCGACGCGGGTGACGGAGATGACGGTGAGCCCGAAGTCGCGTACACGGTCGAGCAGGCCGTGCAGCGCCGACTGATCGGCGACGTCGCCGGCGATCCTCGTGCCGTTCGGCCCACTCGTGATGTGCATGCCGTCGAACCACTCGGACCGGCTCGCACCGATCTGGCCTTCGACGTGGATCTCGTATTCCACCGTGTCTCCTCGTGTCGGGGTTTGCGTACCGACACCGTGCGCAGCACGGGTGGCCGTGGTCGCCACCCAAAGGTGGTATCCGGGGGTGGAATGTGTTCGGTACCACGGCGCAGAGGTCATGTCGGCGGTGGCTTGGCAGGTCGCGAGAGGGCCGGTGCTACGGTGAAGCGGTTGTCGGGCGGAGAGCCCGGGTGTGCCATGGCCGATCTCACCCACGCTCGTGCGGACGACGACGCTGCGGTCGGCGACCAGGCCGTGTTGTCGACCAAGCTCCACGTGCCGCGTCCGTCGTCGACATTCGTGTCGCGCCCCCGTCTCACCGAGCGTCTCGAACGGGCGCGACCCGGAACCGTGGTGCTGGTGTGTGCTCCCGCCGGGTCCGGGAAGTCGGTGCTGGTGGCCGACTGGTGCCGCCACCGAACCTCACCGGTGGCGTGGTTGTCGCTCGACGCCGACGACAACGACCCGATCCGGTTCTGGCGTCACCTCGCCGCTTCGCTCGATCGCGCACTCGCGGACGACCAGGCGTCGACGGGCGTCGACGTCCGCCGTCTGATCGCCGGGCGCGGCGATCAGCGGGTCGAGGAGATCGCGATCGCCGTCCTGAATGCGATCAGCGGCCTGTTCGACGATCTGGTCCTGGTCCTCGACGACTACCACGTGATCGACCACGACGATGTCCACGCCGGGGTCAGGCTCTTCCTCCAGCACGCCCCGGAGCAGCTTCGTGTCGTCGTGGTCGGTCGGGCCGACCCGCCGCTGCTGCTGGCTCGTCGTCGGGCTCGCGGCGAGCTGACCGAGATCCGTGCTGCCGACCTGCAGTTCAGCGCCGACGAGGCGGCCGGGTTCTTCGGCGACGCGATCGGCGCAGATCTCCCTGCGGACACGGTGGCGATGCTCGCCGAGCGGACCGAGGGCTGGGCGGTCGGTCTGCAGCTCGCAGCCCTGTCGCTCGAGGGGCGTGACGATGTCGCTGCGTTCGTCACGTCGTTCTCCGGCAGTCACCGCTTCGTGCTCGACTACCTCACCGAGGAGGTGCTGGATCGTCAGCCGGATCGGGTGCGCGACTTCCTGCTGTCGACCTCGATCCTCGAGCGGTTGTCGGGACCGCTGTGCGACGCGGTCACCGGCAACGACGACGGGCAGGACATGCTCGAAGATTGTGAACGGGCGAACCTGTTCGTCGTCGCCCTCGACGACGAACGGCGATGGTGGCGGTACCACCATCTGTTCGCCGAACTGCTCCGCAGCCGGCTCGAGCGGCATCCGCCCGAGACCGTGAACGACCTCCACCGGCGGGCGGCTGCATGGCACGAAGCGCACGGGCACGTCGACCGGGCCATCGCCCATGCCACGGCCGCCGGAGATCATGCGTGGGTCGTGCATCTCATCGAACGCCACGCCGACGAGCTGCTCCTCCGCCGCGAAGGCGCGACCTTGCGCCGCAGGCTGGCGGAGCTCCCGGACGGCGTCGAGGCATCGCGACGCCTGCTGGTCGCCCACGCCAGGACCGCGGCGTACGCCGGACGGCCGACCGAGGCCGAGGCGCTGCTCGACGCCGCCGCGAAGACGGCACCCGACCGCGACGAACAATTCGAGCCGTCGGTCGACCTCGTCGCCAGTCCGCTGGCCACGCTCGATCCCACCACCGCACTCATGAGAGCGTTCGTCGCCCACCTCCGCGGCGAGACCGACGAGGCGGTCGCACTCGCGACTCAGGCCCTCGACGACCTCGACGCCGACGGGTCGGCGGCCGCACTGATCGCCCGGCTCCACCTCGCCAGCGCTCTGTGGATGCGGGGAACGGTCGACGCGGCCG
>CAXBAZ010000010.1:0-18054 GCA_963973395.1 uncultured Acidimicrobiaceae bacterium | reverse complement strand
CCTGCGTCGTTCCGGGCGACCCCCCTGCTGCGATCATGGTTGCGACGACTCGACGAGCTCGGTGTCGAGTTCGCCACGCGGCATCGGTGGCTCGGGTGGGACGCCGACGGTACCCATCGGTTCGTCACCGACGACGGCTCCGAGATCCGTGCCCGTCCCGACGTCGCGGTGCTGGCGCTGGGCGGGGCGAGCTGGCCGCGCGTCGGCTCCGACGGCGGATGGGTCCCGGTGCTCGAGTCGGCCGGCGTCGGTGTGACGTCGTTGCGTCCGGCGAACGCCGGTGTGGTGGTGGGGTGGAGTCGGGCGTTCGCCGAACGGTTCGGTGGGCAACCTCTCAAGAACGTCGCGCTCACCGTGGGCACATCGACGGTGCGGGGCGACGCGGTCCTGACCGCGACCGGGCTCGAGGGTGGACCGGTCTACGGCGTCGGTCGTGACGTCCGGACAGAACTCGAGACCGCCGGCACGTCCACGATCGCGATCGACCTGCACCCCGACCAGACGGTCACCCGGCTCGCCCGGCGACTCGCGCGGCGACGGCCGAAGGATTCGGTCACGACCTGGCTGCGCCGGTCACTCGGTCTCGACCTGATCGCGATCAATCTGCTCCGTGAAGCTGTCGGGGTGCAGCTCCCCGAGCGGCCCGACGAGTTGGCCGCGCTCGTCAAGCGGGTACCGGTGCCGGTCGAGGCGATGATGCCGCTCGACCGGGCGATCTCGACGGCCGGTGGCATCGCGCTCGACGAGCTCGACGGCGGGTTGATGCTGCGTCGCCGTCCCGGGACGTTCGTGGCGGGTGAGATGATCGACTGGGAAGCGCCGACCGGCGGCTACCTCCTCCAGGCATCGTTCACGACCGGCGTCGTGGCTGCGCGCGCAGCGTCCGAATGGTCGCGCGGCGAGCGCGATCGGTCGCGTAGCCTGACGGACCATGACGGATGACGCCCGGGACGCGCGCGCTCGTGGCACCACCACGTCCAACTTCGGGGTGAGTCGTCGCGAGTCCCACGACGCGTCGGGCTTCTACGGTCGGTTCGAGCCACCGGTGCTCGACGACGACGCCACGGTGCTCCCGCCGAAGCCGGTCCTCGAACCCTTCGTGGTCGGCGACGCCCGCCACATGCACGCGGTCGAGGACGGCTCGGTGGCGCTCGTCGTCACCTCACCGCCGTACTTCGCCGGCAAGCAGTACGAGGAGGAGCTGGAGCGCGACGGCGTACCGAGCTCGTATCTCGAATACCTCGAACTGTTGCACGACGTCTTCGCCGATTGTGTCCGGGTGCTCGAACCGGGTGGCCGTATCGCCGTCAACGTCGCCAACCTCGGCCGCAAGCCCTACCGGAGCTTGGCGGCCGACGTCGTCCACATCCTGCAGGATCGTCTCGGGCTGCTGCTGCGCGGCGAGATCGTGTGGCAGAAGGGGGCGGGAGCGAGCGGTTCGTGTGCGTGGGGGTCGTTCCGAAGTCCGTCGAACCCGGTGCTGCGCGATGTGACCGAGCGGGTGATCGTGGCGAGCAAGGGTCGCTTCCAACGCGCGCTGACGCCCGAGCAGCGTCGCCAGCGCGAGCTGCCGCACGAGATCACGATCAGCACCGAGGACTTCATGGCACTCACACTCGACGTCTGGCAGACGCCGACCGAGAGCGCCCGCCGGGTCGGACATCCGGCACCGTTCCCGATCGAACTCCCGGAGAAGCTGATCGAGCTCTACACCTTCGCCGACGACCTCGTGCTCGACCCCTTCATGGGCAGCGGCTCGACCCTCGTCGCCGCGTCTCGGCTCGGACGTCGCTTCGTCGGCTACGACCTCGACCCGGGCTACGTCGAGCTCGCGCGCGCCCGGGTGGAGGAGGAGGGTGAGCCGGTCACGCTCGATCCCGCACGTCAGAGCGGCTCGAAGGACCGCATCGCCGAGGTGCTCGAAGCGGCGGGCTTCCGCGAGGGAGCGGGGCCAGGCGTACGGCTCAAGGGCAGCGGCATGGTCGTGCACGACGTGGTCACCGACGCAGCCGACGGTCGTTGGGTGATCGAGGTCGGTGGCGCGTTCGTGAGGTACCGCGGCGGGCTGACCTCGGTCGACGCCGTGTGGCGGACGCTCGGTCGGGCACACACGCTCCGTGGGCTCGGCGAGCGGGTGCTCGTGTTGACCTCCGCCCTCCCGAGGCATCGATCCGAGTTCGACCTGGCGTTGCGTGCCGCAGGTCCCGGTGCGGTGTTCGACATCATCGACGTGTTCGACGACGAGGCGCTGGCCCGGTTGGCCGCCTATGCCGCTGGGCGGTCGACGCCCCTGCCCGGTTTCTGGAACCCCGACGACCTGGCCTGACGCCCTGACGTGGTGATCTGTTCCGGAGATCAGTGGCAGCGTGCGACGTCGACGTCGTCGCCGAGACGGCCGGTCCGGCGCTGCTCGGCGATGCGATCGGCCGCCCGCACTGCGTCGATCGCGTACGCGCGGCGTTCGAATCGGTTGCTCCTGGCCCATAGGACGCCGGCCAGCCGACCGTCGACGACGACGGCACCGCCGGAGTCACCCGGCCCGATCTCGGCGTCGAGATCGAACCCGGGACGGAGCGTCTCGCCCTCGATGTAGATGTCCTCGGTACGGATGTTGATCCGGCGACGGACCCGAACGGGAATCGTCACGATCGCGCCCTCCCGCACGACGTAGGCGGTGCCGGTGTCACCGGCCTCGACGTGGTCGCTGGCGACCGCGATCGGACGAGTGGGAACGGCGTCGAAGGTGAGGTATGCGAGGTCCATCTCGGGGTCGAATCCGGTGATGGTCGCAACCGTCTCCCGCTCGCCGTGGAGCACGACGATCTCGTCGGCGCCGGCGACGACGTGGGCGGACGTGAGCGCGAGCCCCGGCGCGACCACCATGCCGCTGCCGACCTCCTGACCGGGGTCGCACGAGTCGACCACGATGCCGACGACGGCCGTCGGTGGATCGGGAGCACACGCGGTACCGAGCAGCAGCGAGGCTGCGACCGCGGTCGCAACCCTCACGTCAGTTCCTTCGACATCCAGATCGACGTGTCGGCCACGTACCCGTGGCGCTCGTACAGACGTCGGGCGCGGTCGTTCGGTCGTTCGGTTTCCATGAAGATCCGTCTCACATCACGTGCTCGACAGTCGAGTTCGACCGTCTCGAGCAACCTGCCGCCGATGCCGTTGCCGCGGTGCCGCACGTAGATCTCGTCGAGGACGACGTCGAGCCCACCGACCTCGATCGACCAGCCCCAGCTCACCACGGCATAGCCCTCCGGGCGATCGCCGTCATGGGCCAGCCAGATCATGCCGTACCGGTCGTCGGCCAACAGCGGTCCGACGCCCGCGATCGCCGTTCCCGGGTCGAACCTGTGGCCGTCGGCCGCGCAGTACTCCTCGACCATCCCGAGGACGGCGGTGAGATCGCCGGGGGTGGCGCGCCGGATCTCGATCGTCACCGACCCGACGATACGGGACGGGTGCCGATCGCGAGGAGCGCTGCCGAACGGAGCGAACCTGGTTCGCTCCGTTCGGCAGTCAGTCGAGGAAGGCGACGATCGGGTTCGCAGGGGCGGCCGTCAACTCGACAGCGTCCCCGGCGTCGCCGTCGTCGTCGAGGCGGACGATCTCGGTCGTGCCCGTCGGCGTGGTTCGCACAACCGTGCGCCCGTCCGGAGCGAGGGCAGCCGTGCGGACCCGACCCAGCGACACCGTGCCATCGGCATCGATCACTTCGGCGATGCCGGCCCGCTCGCCCAGCACGACGCAGCCGTCGGCGGAGGTACCGATCACCTCGAGACCGGAGAGGTCGGCGATCTGATCGCCGGTCTCGAGCGCCACCAGCGAGTGGTACGAGTCGCCGCCGCCGACGGCCAGGCACGTCCATTCGGGCCGGGGCGGCGCGGTGTCGACCGGCGCGGTGAACGTGGTGGTGAACACGGTGTCGCCGTCGAGATCGATCACCGCCTGGAATGCGGTACCGGACACGACGAGGCGCTCACCGTCGAACGTGGGCCGGACCCACGTCACGGTGTCGCCGGACGGCACGGCGATCTGGTCGAGTTCCTCGGCTTCGGTCGAGCCCGCTCCGACTCGGTACACACCGCCGTCGATGCTCACCATGAGGAGGTCGTCGCCGGCCATCACGCCACCGGCGGGGATGGGCGTCGGCACGCGGGCCTTGCTGTCGCGCTCGTAATCGAGCAGCTCGATGTCGGCCTGACCGCCGATCGTCTGGCTGGTGACCACGATCTCGTCGCTGAGTGCGACCGGCTGAGATCCGAAGAAGGCCACATCGGTCGAGCCGCTCTGCACGACGATCGTCTGGAAGCTCGACGCATCGGCGACGGCGAACGACGAGGCGTCGGCGGACCAGCGGACCGTCTCCGCGAACATGAGGGCGTCGGCGAAGATCTGCGGCTCCGCCTGGGCGGCGAGCGCTCCGACGTCGAGCTGTTCGCCGCTGGTCACGTCGATGATGGCGACGTCACCGCCGTTGGCGTCACCGACGATCAGGTGGAGTGTTCCGGGCGTGCGGATCGGTGTGACCGTGTCGGTGCGGTCGATCGGGATCGCCGTCTGCTCGTCGTCGCCGTCGAGCACGATCTGGTCGGAACCGACCAGCGCCGTCCGTTCGCCGATCGTGTACACCTCGTTCACCCGGCCCAGCCCGTCGCTCGTGCGAACGGTTTCGCCGTCACCATCGACGACCACGACGTCGCCCGAGGTGCGGTCGACGAGCGCGATCTCGTCCCAGCTGCCGCTCCCCCCACTCTCCGGGTCGTCGTCGCCGCGCACCACGGTCCAGGCGACCACGGCGAACGCGACGACCGCCATGATGGCGACCGTCGTCACCAGCATCCGCCGCGCGGCGTAGTTCGGCGGGGTCGTCGAGCGCGGCGTGCCGTCCGTCGGAGTGGGCGTCGGCTCGTCGGACATCGGTCTGGACTGTAGGCAACCGAGCGGGGTGGTGCGTCACTTGTCACACGATTGTCGCCCGGTACCATCGGCGCGGTGGAGATCACCTGCCCCCGCTGCCGGACGACGACCGAGGCGCGCTTCTACGGGCCGTGTGAGACATGTCGGGGCCAGTTGCGCGACATGTTCCGGACCGAGGGTCGTGTCATCCAGTTGGCCGAGTACGAACCCAAGATGAACGTCACCCCCAACGCCGTCGCCCTCAAAGACGACTGAGTCGGGCCGAGTCCGCCGATCGCGGCGTTCCGCCTCACCGCTCGTTGTCCGACGACAACTCGGGTTCGCCGCGCCTTGCGCTCGCACGATGCGATCCCGACTCAGCGAGCTGAAGTGGTTGTTCGAGGCGGGTATCACCGAGGGTTCACGTCTGCGAGGACACGGCCGGCGCGCTCGCGTCCCTCAGGGGCGGGTGCGGGAACCCGGCATTCTGGGGGCGTCGCTGAACGCGCGGCCGTCGTAGTAGCCCGGGTTGGTGTCGGGGCGGCCGCGGCGGCTGGTCCAGCGCCAGGTGAGCGAGATGCGCGGTTCGTCCGTGTCGGCCTTCGGCACGGTGTGCAGCCAATCGCGCTGGTTGGCGCCACCCATCACGAGCAGATCGCCGTGTCCGGGCGTGAGGACGACGTCGTCGGGGTGTTCGCCGGCGGGCCGGCGGTCGAGCCGGCTGCTGGTGGCCCGCGGCCGGAACACGAACGGTCGCCGCTCGCCGAGCACGACGATCGCGATCAGTGTGTCGTCGAGCCACTTCAGGCTGCGGTCGCTGTGGAACCCCTGCCAGTCGTCGCCGTCCCGATAGAGCAGCGCGGCCACCCGTCCCATTTCACGCGCCAGCGCGACGTGAGGTGGAGTTCGGTCTGGCGCAGCAACGGTTGATCTGCGGATCGCAGCCCGGCCGACAAGCGCTGGTCCGGCACGTACTGGTCGTAGCGGAGCACCTCGGTCTGCTGCCATGCGACCTCGTCGTGGAGAGCGTCCATGTGGCCGGCGGCGTCGCGCACGAACCCGGTCGCGAGCTCGACCCACGAGCCGGCGTCGAGATCGGTGCGTTCGACCGTCGCCGACCGGTCGATCGTCAGGTCGGCCGGCGCGGACATGCCGCCAGAATCGCACACCTGCGTTCCCGTGATCGATCGCCAGATCAGGCGAAGTTCGGAACCGTCGCTATCCTGACCGTCGCCCTTCTCGGGGACGTAGCTCAATTGGTAGAGCATCTGCTTTGCAAGCAGAAGGTCGTGGGTTCGATTCCCATCGTCTCCACTCACGAGCACCCGGTTGATCCCGCCCTCGGGCGCGGCGTCCCGGGCGACCGTGCACACGATCGTACGCGCCTCACCGCCGACGTCGATCTCGCCTGGCCGTGGATGTCGTTCCGGACCGCCACATGGTGCCGATGTGGGCATCGTTCACGTCGGCCCCCACCGTTGCCGTCGACGGGCGCGCCACCGGGTGATGTCGAGAAAGCGGGGCGGATGTAGATCCCCGGCCGTAAAGGCTATAAGATAGAGATCTTACGACCTGCGGTAGGGGCGACGCACCCTCGAATCCCGACCGTATGACACGAATGGAGCTGTACATGACTGACGAACCATTGATGATCTCGGTCGACGACCATGTGATGGAGGCGCCCGACATCTGGACGTCGCGTGTGCCGGCCGCACGTGCCAACGAGGTGCCACACGTCGAACGGGCCCGCGCCACCAGCGCGATCGTCGATGGCAAGGTCGTGCTCACCCGGAGCGAGACGGAGGGTGAACCGTGCGACTTCTGGGTGTACGCCGACGCGGAGATCCCGCTGATCACCGCCGCCGCGATGGTCGGCTTCGACACGCCCGACTTCACGCCGACGACCTACGACCAACTCCATCCCGGAACGTGGCAGCAGGCGGGCCGACTCGCCGACATGACCACCGACGGTGTCGAGGCGTCGATGTGCTACCCCAACCTCGTGCCCCGCTTCTGCGGGCAGACCTTCCTCGAGCGCGGCGACCGGGAGACCTCCCTCGAGTGCGTCCGTGCCTACAACGACTGGATGCTGGACGAGTGGTGCGCAGGCGAGGGCCACGGCCGGCTGCTGCCCCTGACGCTGATCCCTTTGTGGGACGTCGAGCTGGCCGCCGCCGAGGTGACCCGCTGCGCCGAGAAGGGCACCGTGGCCGTCGCCTTCTCCGAGAACCCCTATCAGCTCGGGCTGCCGACGCTGCACTCCGGATACTGGGATCCGTTCCTGCGGGCCGCCGCCGACGCCGGTGTCACCGTGTGCATGCACATCGGATCCAGCTCCCACATGCCCACGACGTCGCCCGACGCGCCGCACATCATCTCGACCCTCACCCACTTCTCGGTGACGGCCGGCTCGCTGCTCGACTTCATCTTCTCGGGCACCCTCGACCGCATCCCGAACCTCAAGCTCTTCTTCGCCGAGAGCCAGGCCGGCTGGATCCCGTTCGTGCTCGAACAGGCCGATCAGCTCTGGGCGTTGCGTGAGGGTTCGACGATGAGCGTCGACCTGCCACAGCCGCCGACGACCTACTTCCACGATCGGATCTACACGTCGATCTTCCACGACGACGTCGCGCTCCGGAACCGCGACTCGATCGGCGTTCGCCAGATGTGCTTCGAAACCGACTTCCCGCACTCGGTGACCACCTTCCCGCACTCCCACACCGCGGCGATGGAGAGCTGCCGCAAGGCCGGGATGACCGACGCCGAAACCTACGAGGTGATGCGCGGCACCGCGATTCGGGCCTTCTCGCTCGATCGGGTCGGCATCACGAAGTAGGGGCGAACGGCGCGGCCGTGTCCGGCGCGGGATCGTGCGCCATCAGATCCCGTCGGCGACCGTCGCGGCGTCGGGGTCCTCGTGATCGTGTGGGCGTCGGGCGAAGACGTCGGGCGGCTCGCGCCACGGGTCCCGGAGCGTGCCGTCGCGCGCGTCGCGCAGAGCGGTCCAGACCCGCTCCGGCGTGCACGGCAGATCGATGTGGCGCACACCGAGGTGGGCGAGCGCGTCGACCACCGCGTTCTGCACGGCAGGGGTCGAGCCGATCGTCGCCGCCTCACCGATTCCTTTGGCTCCGAGCGGATTCAGGGGGGTCGGGGTCTCGATGGAATGTGCCTCGAACGACGGGAGGTCGCTGGCTGCCGCGATGCAGTAGTCCGCGAGGTTGGACGTGACCGGATTGCCGTCGTCGTCGTAGACCACCTGCTCGAACAAGGCCTGGCCGACGCCGGCGGCGATCCCGCCGTGTTGCTGTCCGAGGACGAGCATCGGGGCGATCACCGTCCCACAGTCGTCGACGGCCACGTGACGGACGAGATCGACCCTGCCCGTCTCGGTGTCGACCTCGACGACCGCGATGTGGGCCCCGAACGGGAACGTGGCTCCGTCCTGCAGGAAGTCGCAATCGCCGCTCAAGGCGACGTCGTACTCCTCGGAACGTGATGCGAGCTCGGACCACGAGAGTGCGCGTGACGGAACGCCCGCCACGCCGATCGTGCCGGTGGCGGTGTCGATCACGATGTCGTCGGCGTCCGCTTCGAGGATTCGTGCGGCGAGCTGTCGAGCCTTCGCGATCATCGCTGCGGTCGCACCGTGGACGGCCGAACCACCGACCTGGAGTGATCGCGACCCACTCGTGCCGCCTCCGGTCCGCACCAGATCCGTGTCGCCGTCGACCAGCACGATCCGATCGACCGGGATGCCCGTCTGATCGGACACCAGCATGGCGTAGGCGGTCTGGTGGCCTTGGCCGTGTGACTGGGTGCCGGCGTACACGGTGGCCGAGC
This sequence comes from uncultured Acidimicrobiaceae bacterium, assembly GCA_963973395.1. Classification (GTDB taxonomy): domain Bacteria; phylum Actinomycetota; class Acidimicrobiia; order Acidimicrobiales; family Ilumatobacteraceae; genus Ilumatobacter. The sequence goes on along the minus strand of CAXBAZ010000010.1, from coordinate 9,303 downwards.
CGTCGGCGTGCACCTCCACCGAACCGAACTCGCCGCCACCGGCACCGGCGGTGATCTCGACGTAGGTGGCGACCCCGATCCCGAGCAGGGTGTGATCCTCGGTGTGATCGTCGTTGCTCCGGCGGTGCGCCTGCTCGACACGGAGCGCGTCGTAGCCGACGATCTCCGCCGCTCGTTCGAGCGCCGCCAGGTAGCGGCCGACGTCGTAGGTGTGCCCCGTCAGGGTCAGGAACGGGAAGACCTCCTCTGTGAGGAGATTGCGGCGGCGGATCTCGATCGGATCCAGCCCCAATTCGAGGGCAGCCTGATCGACGAGACGCTCGAGCATCGCCGTCGCCTCCGGACGACCGGCCCCCCGGTATGCGCCCATCGGTGTCGTGTTCGTGACAGCGACGGCCACGTCGAACTCGATGCTCGGGAATGCGTAGGTTCCGTTCGCCATCCGTCGGGTGCCGCCGGGTAGGTAGGAGCCGACACCGGGATACGCGCCGGCATCGCCGATCAATCGGACCTTGAGTGCCGTGAATCGACCTTCCGCCGTACATCCGAGTTCGGCGTACTGGATCTGACCGCGGCTGTGGGCGAGCGACTTCATGTCCTCGCTGCGCGTCGGGGTCCAGATGACCGGCCGTCCGATGCGACGCGCCGCGGCAGCGACGACGCTGAACTCGCTGTAGAGACCGGCCTTGCCGCCGAATCCTCCGCCGACCGCCGGGGTCACGACGTGGACGCCCCCGGGGTCCATGTCGAGTGCTCGGGCGAGTTCGCGCCGGAGCCCGTGCGGCGCCTGGGTCGACGCCCAGAACGTCAGCCGTCCGTCGTCGTCGACGCGCGCTGCGCACCCGTTCGGTTCCATCGGGGCGACCGCCATCCGCTGGTTCACGTACCGGCCGCGGACGACCACGTCGGCGTCGGTGAAGTCGGTGGTGACGTCGTCCTCGATGCTGAGTGCGACGTTCGATCCGTGGTCGGGGAAGATCAGCGTCGCGCCGATCGACAACGACGTCTCGGCATCGACCGACGCGGGGAGGGGCTCGATCTCGGCCCACACGGCGTTCGCCGCGTCGGCCCCCTCGGTGTTCGTCTCGGCGAGGACGACGGCGAAGGGTTCACCGACGAAACGGACGCGACCATCGGCGAGCGGAGGACGTGCGAAGTCCGGATGTACCTCGACCAGTGAGTGATGCGGCGCGACACCGATCTCGTCGTTGGTGAGGATCGCGACCACGCCGGGCATGCCGAGTGCGTCGTCCAGATGGATCCTCGTGATCACGCCGTGGGCGATGTCGGATCGGACGAAGACGGCGTGCAGGCGGTCGGGGAGCTCGAGGTCGGCCAGATACCGCCGAGTGCCGGTCAGGAAGGCAGGGTCCTCCGTGCGCAGGACGCGGGTGCCGAGCACCGAGCCGCCTCGGGTCGGGGTCGTCATCGCGGACTCGATGGCGCCGTGGAGTTGCGCCGTCCGACGGCGCCCGCGGATCGGACCGGAGCGGCGAGGACCGGGATCGCGTGTCGGATCGAGGCGGTCGTCCCGGATCGATATGGGCTGGTCTGCATCATGGCGTCCTCGCTGTGGTGGCTCGATCGGGCCCGCCGGGCCGTCTTTCTGGCGAAACATCATTAAGATAGCGATGATGAACTTGGACCAGGCACAGATCGGCTCTCGGACCCCCGTCGAACAGCTCTCATGGGACTCCTCCGCGTGTCTGCTGTACGCGTTGAGTCTGGGTGCGGGCGACGAGGCGCTCGGCTTCGTCACCGAGAACTCGGGCATCCCCCAGACCGTGTACCCGACCTTCGCGGCCACCCGCACCGCCGACCTCTCGACCCTCTGGGACGCAGCGGGCGTGACCGATCGGTCGACCATGGTCCACGGCGCCGAACGAACCGAACTCCACCGACCGTTGACGCCGAACGGTGTCGTCGACATCTCTGCGACGCTGGTGGCGGTGCAGGACCGCGGCAAACATGCGGTCCTCGTCATCGCCCACGAAGCATCCGATCACGAGTCGGGTGACCCCGTGTTCACGTGCACCCAGACGTTGGTGCTGCGTGGACAGGGCGGCTTCGGAGGTGATCGGGGCGTCGATTCGACGATTCCCCTGCCCGACGACCGCGAGCCCGACGAGGTCGTGACCGTCGAGACGCGCCCGGATCAGGCGCTCCTGTACCGCCTCAACGGCGATCGGAACCCGCTCCACTCGAATCCCGAGGTGGCGCGGCGTGTCGGATTCGAACGTCCGATCCTGCACGGTCTCTGCACGTACGGCATCGCGGGCCGGATCGCGCTGCACCACTGCCTCGACGGCGATCCGGATCGCTTCTCGGCCTTCACCGCGCGATTCTCGCGTCCGGTCCTGCCCGGCGATGTTCTCAGGGTCGGCCTCTGGAACCTGTCGGACGACACGACGGGCGTGAAGGTCTGGAGCGATGACCAGGTCGTGCTCGACGACGGCCTGCTCGAGCACCGGAGCTGAGCGGTACATATGTCCGATCGCGACCGTCCGACCAATCTCGACGTGGTGCGCGAAGCGTTCGCCGGCGTCGGCGACGCCGACGCCGCCCGCCAGCTCGCCCAGTACACCGACGACATGGTGCTCGAACTGCCGTTCAGCGACCCACCCCGGCGCGTGGAAGGCAAAGCGGCGGCGTCGACGATGCTGACGGCGGCGTTCGAGGTGTACAAGATGACCCTCACGATCACCGACGTGCACGAGTGTGCCGATCCCGACGAACTGGTCGTCGAATTCGTGAGCGACGGCCACATGGCCACCACGGGGAAGTCGTACGCCAACACCTACATCGCCGTGTTCAGGTTCAGGGACGGCAGGATCTGCCACCAGCGCGAATTCTTCAACCCACTGATCTCCGAGCGAGCGCTCCGACCGTGACACCGCCGGCACCGTCGGACCCCGATGCATTTCGACGTCACGTCCGCGAGGTGCTCGCCCGCCTGGCTCCCCGACGCGAGGATCTGGGCGCCGTTCCGGCCTACGTGCCGCGCGCCGAAGGAGTGGCGTTCCAAGCCCAGCTCTCGGACGCCGGTCTGGTCGGATTGGCGGTCCCGACCCGATACGGAGGCGCCGGTCTGGACCGGGAGCACGTGGAGATCTTCAACGAGGAAGCGGCCGACTACTGGTTGCCCTCGGTGCTCTTCGCCGTGACGATCGGGATGTGCGTGCCGGTGCTGCTGGAGTTCGGAACCGAGGACCAGAAGCTCCGCCACGTTCCCAGGATGTTGCGCGGTGAGGAGATCTGGTGTCAGATGTTCAGCGAGCCGGGAGCCGGCAGCGACCTCGCGTCGTTGCAGATGCGCGCCGTCCTCGAGGACGACCACTGGGTGCTCGACGGACAGAAGGTGTGGACGTCGGCGGCTCACTACGCAGACGTGGCGATGTGTGCCGCACGAACCGATCCGAACGTTCCGCGCCACGGCGGCGTGTCGATGTTCATGCTGCCGCTCGACACGGCCGGCGTCGAGGTCCGCCCACTCCGGCTGATGACCGGACTCTCGGCGTTCAACGAGGTGTTCTGCACTGATGCCCGAATACCTGCCGATCACCTGATCGGTGCCGTGGACGAGGGCTGGCGATGTGTGTCGACGATGTTGATGAACGAGCGGGTCGCGCTCGGAGCGAGCGGTTCGTCGCTCGTTTCCGGACTGGAGCAGGAAGCGACGACGCGAGCTCGCCGGCTCGATCGCACGGACGACCGGAACGTCCGCGATCGGCTGGCGCGACTGGCGACGGGCGAGCGTGTGCTGGGGTTCGTCGCGGCGTCGGTCCGGGCGAAGGTGAGCGCCGGTGTCGCGCCGGGCCCCGAGGGTTCGATCGCCAAGTTGATGGGCTCCGAACTCGTCCGTACGGCTGCGGCGACGAACTCGCACGTGGTGGGAGCGTCGGCCCAGGCGTGGTGCGACGGGGACGACGAGGCGATGGCACTGGCGCGCGGCATCCTGCACGCGCCGTCGCTCTCGATCGCGGGCGGCACGAGCGAGATCCAACGCAACATCATCGCCGAGCGGGTCCTCGGACTTCCGCGCGACCCGCGCCCCACCTGAGGCGTCAGGACCTGGCGAACACGCGCGAACGCGCCTGCTCGCACCGCTCGACGAAGTCGACGAGGTCGTCCCCCAGCACGGCGAGCGACGTGCCGACCAAACTGTTCGTCACCGCCTCGGCGTCGTTCCAGCACTTCGTCACTTCATCGGGATCCGCATCGAAATCTTCCGGCCACCCGAACAGCTCCACGTGTTGAGGCGCCGCATGCCGGACTGCATCGGCCACACAGATGCCGGCGGCGACGATCGCGGCCGCGTGGACTGCCATGCGGTGTTCACGGAGGGCGTTGAGTCGATGCTGAGCCCTCGACTTCGCGGAGTCGCCGTCGGGCATCGCCAACCAGCCGGCGAAAATCGGTGCGTTCGCGAGGGAGAGCGAATCGATCACGCGGTCGGCGTCGTCGGCGATCGCTCGCCAGTCGACATCGTCGCCATAGGTCGTATCGGCCCAACGAGCGGCGCATCGTGTGTACAGGAGGGCCGCCTCCGACAGCGGTTGGATGTCGACGGACCGCTTCCACGCCGTCTCGACGCGCTGCGGGGCGAAGAAGACCAGCGCCGCCACGGCGACCGGCGCGGTGACCTCACCCATCGCCCCGATGCGCCCTGCGAAGTAGAAGTCGTTCGATTCGTATCCGAGTTCGCCACCGGCGGCGAGCAGCGACGGGTGCGACATGAAGCCGCCTCCGAGGCGGGTGACCGGCTGCTCCAACCTTGCAGCGGCCTGCGCAGCAAGCTCGGCGGGGATCGGACCGGCCACTACGACTCACCATCCCATTGTCGAACCGCGCCGTCCGCGATGAGGGCGTCGATGTCGGTCGCGCTGCGACCGAGCTCGGCGAGGATCGCTCGCGAGTGCTCACCGATCGCACAGGCGGGCATCTCGGCGACGGGGTGTCCCGAGAAGGACGACTTCGGGGGAAGCCGGTAGTAGTCGCGAAAGGCAGGATGTGTCGCCGGCACGAGGACGTCATGCCGTTCCAACCATGCATCGAAGGTCGAGAGGTCGACGGAGACGCAACTCACGCCGACAGCTGTCAGGAGTTCTTCCCAGTGCGACGCGTTGCAGCCGAGGAGAAGTTCGCCGATCGCTGTCGCGAGCGTTGCGTCGTGCACACGGCGACTCTGTGGCGTGGCGAACCGCGGATCGTCCGCGATCGCAGGGTCAGCGACCGTGTCGACGAAGTGCCGCCACTCGGTCTCGGTGACCAGGGCGAGGAACACCCAGCCGTCTGCGCACGGGTACAGCCGGTATTCGGCGCTGACGCCGAGCTGGTCGTGATCCGCGATGCGCCCGTGAGCGTCACCGTCGACCATCACCAGGTCGTTGGACATCACGTACCCGGTGCTGGTCAGCATCGTCGTCTCGACGGCGCATCCGTTGCCGGTGCGCGACCGCTGGTGGAGCGCGACCATCAACGCCGTGGCGGCCCCCAGGCCGGCGGCCGGGTCGGGGAACGAATCGTCGACCGGTGCGTTGCCGACCCCGGCCTGGGCGATGCCCGCCCCGCTGAGACCGGTGGGCGTCGAGTGGAACGCGACGCGGCCGGCTTCGGGTCCGTTCGTTCCGTAGGACGCGGCGTTGAGGTAGATCAAGTTCGGATTGATGCCTCTCGCGCTGGCCTCGTCCATGCCCAATCGCTCGGGCACACCGTTTCGGAAACTGTGGACGAGCACGTCACTCCGAGCGATCAGGTCGTGGAGAATCGCACCTCCCGACGGGTGCTTGAGATCGAGGGCGATGCTCTCCTTGCCGTGCAGGAACTTGGCGGCCTGGAGGCCGGTTCGGCGGTATGGGTCGCCGGCATGCGGCTCGACCTTGATCACCCGTGCGCCGAGCTCGGCCAGCAGCGTCGCCGCGAGTGGACCGGCGATGAAGTAGGCGACCTCGAGGATGGTGACACCCTCGAGCGGCCGTGAGGTGCCGGACGTCAGCGTCCCGGTCGACGGAGTGCCGCCGGTCGAACGGTCCGCCAGTTCCGAGCGGATCTGCTCGGCGTGCGCGTCGACCAGGGGTGCCGAGGGCATCGAGGATGGTCCCCATCCGTCGATTGTCAACAGGGACCCGACCTGGGTGGTCGCACCCAACTCGGCATCGTCGACCTGCACGATGCGGTGGTTCAACACCATCTGGTCGTGCCTCAGGAACTCCTCGGGCGTCAGGAACGGGTCGGCGCCGATGTCACGCTCCTGGAGGAAGATCGACATCCAGTCGGCCTGCGTCTTCGTGCGCATCCGGCTGCGGAGCAACGCCTCGAGTTCGTCGGCGTCCTCGAAGCTGGCGAGTCGCATCGGTGCGCCGGCGAACCGTTCCTCGTCGAGGATCTGCTCGATCCCGAGGACCCGCAGCCAGGAACGGAAGTGGTGGTCCTGGCGAGCGCACATCTGGATGTAGCGGCCGTCGGCACACTCGGCCGTGAGGAACGTCAACTCGATGGCGCGCTGGACGAGATCGGTGTTCTCGGGCGTTCGTGGCGGTATCGGGCGAGCGAGTTCCTGTCGCATGAGGAACGCCATGGCGCCGTGGAGCAGGCTCGTCTCGATGTATTCGCCGGTTTGATCTTCTCGCCGGCCCAGGAGCGCGGCGAGGATCGCCTGCGCTCCCAGCATCGCCGCCCCGTAGCTCGCGGTCGGCGAAATGGAGAACGTGGGGTCGTGCCGCGACGGTTGCAGGATCCGTCCGCTCAGCAGGTCGAGTCCCGTGAACTGCCCGGTTGCGGCCGCGATCGTCGCTTCGTAGACGGGCGCACGCTCGTCGCGAACGCCTCCCCATGCGCTGATGTGGCAGTGGACGATCCGTGGGTGGTCACCGAGCAGTGAGCCGGGGTCGATACCCGTCGCCGACGTTCTCGAATCGGTGACCACGACGTCGGCCGTGGCCAGGAGCGCGGTCAGGTCGGCGCGATGTGAGTTGTTCGTCAGGTCGAGTTCGATCGACCGCTTGCCACGGTTCCACATGTGGAAGCCCCGAAGGTGACCACGCGCCCAATCTCCGCCCGGCGGCTCGACCTTGATCACGTCGGCGCCGTGATCGGTGAGCACCATGGTGGCCATCGGGCCCGCCATCCCTTGCGTGAGATCGATCACTCGGATGCCGCCGCACGCTCGTGGTCCGTGCTCGGTGGTGTCGGACACCGACTGCTCGGTCATCGCTGGTCGTCCTGATGTCGCCGGGAGCGGTCACGCGCCCGTGCATCACGCTCGATCACGAGGTGGGCGGACTTCGCCATCGCGACGTCGATCATGCGGCCATCGAGACGGGCAGCGCCGGTGCCGTTCCGATCGGCGACGTCGAGTGCATCGAGGACCCGGCGTGCCTCGGCGACCTCGTCCGTGGACGGCGAGAACACACGATTGACGATCGGCACGTGACTCGGGTGGATGACCATCATGCCCTCGTAGCCGAGTGCTCGACCGCGGCGCGCGGCCTGCTCGAGGCCGTCGAGATCGTCGATGTCGGTGCACAGGCCGGTCACCGGGTTGTGCACGCCGGCGGCGCGTGCCGCGATCAGGACCCGACTGCGGATGTACAAGCTCTCGAGCCCATCCGGTTGCACCTCGAGCCCGAGCGAACTCACCAGGTCGCCACCGTCGGAGATCGCACCTCCGAGGAATGCCACCCGTGGGCTCGCCGTGGCGATCTGGTCGACGACGGAGATCGCGGCGGGCGTCTCGATCAGGGGCCAGATGCGGACCGTGCCATGGCTCAGCCCTCGGTGCCCCTCGTGCCACGACAGCTGCCGATCGAGTTCGGCGACCTCGCTCGGATCGCAGATCTTCGGCAGCAGCACCGCTCCGAGTGAGAGGCGGACCACTGCGTCGAGATCGGCGTCGAGCTGGCCGGCGCTCAGCGGGTTGATCCGGGCGAAGACCGACGGCCCACCGGGTTCCGCTCGCTCCCCGAACTCACCCGCCAACCGGCGAGCAGCGTCGCGCGACGACTCCGTCACGCTGTCTTCGAGGTCGAGGATCACGGCGTCGGCCGCAGATCGCTCCGCACTGCGGAGGAACCGTTCACTGCTGGCGGGGACGAAGAGCGCTGATCTCACGATCTGGCGCGATCGGGATGTCGTCACGGCGTGCTTTCGAACAATTCGGGGTCGCTCCGTCGGAGGCGCCGGAGATTGGCGGTCCACATCTGATCGAGGAAGTACTTGTGGTACTGACCCTTCACCCGGCGCACTTCGGCATCGGCGATCTCGCGGCCGCCGGCGGCGGTGCACTCGAGGTGGTACCGCGCCGACTGTTCGAGCATGACCGCGAGGATCGCGGCGTGTTCGATCGTGTCCGCGGCGATCAGCGCACCGTGATTGCGCATGAGCAGGACGCTGCGATCGCCGAGTTGATCGGCCATCCGCTCGCCGTCGACCGACGGAACCGAGCCGTCGTCGACGTATTCCGCCTGCTCCTCGTGGAACAGGGTGGCGCCGACGTTGTACATGCCGATGTACTGATCGGTGCTCACCAACACCGACACCCAGTGCGAATGGATGTGTGCGATCGCGCCCACGTCGTCACGTCGGCGGTAGATGCTCGAATGGAACGAGGACGCCGGCGAGGTTTCCGACGATGCCGAACCGAGCACCCTCAGATCCCAGTCCAGCACGCTGACGCTCGACGGCAGCGTCTCGTCGAAGTACTCGAACGGCGTCATGACGAACCCCTCGCCGTTTTCGGCGCGTGCGCTCAGATGCCCGGCGACCGCGCTGTCGCAGCCGTTGCGGTACATGATCCGCCGGGCGGCGGCGAGCCGGAAGCCGATCGTGGCCGTGTCGCTCATGAGTGGTGCTCCATCATCTCTAACATCTTAATCATTCACCATCTGACCGTCCACAACGGATGTCGAACACGCCCGGCAATCCGAGCGATTCACGGCATCGCGATCCCGGGTCCCAGCACGATCGCGCGCCCGGAGAGGTCACCCGCCCGGAGCCGTCGGTAGGCGAGCTCGACGTCGACGAACGGGAACAGTTCGTGCGGGATGACCAGGCGACCCTGTTCGGCCAGCGTCACGACCTCCCCGAGGTCGGTCATCGTGCCGCCGTGGGGAATGAAGACGTCGACGCCGCCCGCCACCGTGGTCCACGAGACCGGGGCGGTTCCGCCACCGGCACCGACCATGGCGACGATCCCGCGCGGCCGGACCACCCGCAGGGCGGTGTTCGCCGTGGAGTCGGTGCCGACGAAGTCGAAGACCGCTTCGGCACCACGGGCTCCCACGACCGCTGCGAGGTCGGCGTCGA
>CAXBAZ010000009.1:0-18287 GCA_963973395.1 uncultured Acidimicrobiaceae bacterium | reverse complement strand
ATGTTGTGTGACGTCCTTCTGTCGGTGCTCGTTGTTGATTGTCACAGAGACGACGAACGGCAGACCGGAAACCGGACACGCACGCCGAGATTCCCTCTTCTGAACCTCGGGCGACGTCCGGAGGCCCGAGTTTCGTCCGCCGGCCGACATCCCGCGGGTCCGATCGCCGCTACCGGAGCAGCATCCGGACCGCCGCTTCCAGCACCCGGGCGGTGGTCGCCACCTCGTCGAGCGACACGTGTTCGTCGACGGCGTGGGCGTGGGCGATGTCGCCCGGGCCGTACACCGCACATGCCGCCCCGGCCTCACGGCGCCACAGGGCCATGTCGCATCCGTACGGCACCCCGATCGTCGCGGGCCGGACCCCCGTCTCCGATTCGGCGGCGTCGCGCAGCGCGGTCACCAGCGGGTGGTCGGGGGCGATCGACGACGAGCCGAACGCGGCACCGGTCCGTTCGATCCGCGGCGGATGTGCATCGAGCCACGGATCACCCGCGAGCGCGTCGCGCAGCGTGCGCACGAACCGGGCTTCGGCCTCCTGGATCGACTCGTCGATCGTCACACCGACGCGCAGCTCGGCGGTGATCCGCTCCATCACGTTCGACGCCCACACGCCACCGTGCACGACACCGACGGTGGTCGGGTACGGCAGCCCGGTGGATGCCATCGCCGGGTTGCGTTCGGCGGCATTGAGCTCCCGCTCGAGACCCTGGACGGCCGCGTACACCGTGAGGAAGTGGTCGAGTGCCGACTCGCCGAGGAGTTTGGCCGCAGCGTGTGCGGAGCGCCCGTCCACCTCGATCGTGTAGGTCAGTGCCCCTCCGTGCGCCACCACGACCTGAGGGCCGTCGGCGCCCGACGTGGGCTCGGGCACGATCACCAGGTCGCCCGTCCACCCCCGACGGATCGCAGCGAGTGTGCCGGTGCCGCCGTCCTCCTCGCCCGGCACCCCGACGAACCGCAGCTCGCCGGCGAAGTCGCGGCCGCCGTTCGCGATCCGGGTGAACGCCTCGATCGCGGCGACGATGCCGCCCTTCATGTCGGCGCTGCCGCGCCCGTACAGCACGTCACCGTCGAGCTCACCGGCGGGGTCGCGTGTCCACTTCGCCCGGTCGCCGACCGGTACGACATCGACGTGCCCGGTGAGCACGACCGTGGGGCCGGGCCGGGTGCCGGCGAGGCGGGCCGCCACCACCGGCACCTCGTCGCGCTCGACCTCACGACCGGGATATGCCGGGTCGGCTTCGAGCTCGGACATCGGTGTGGTCCACCGGTCGACGTCGTCCGCAACCGGTTCCAACCACGACGCGACCAGGTCGATCGCCGGGTGCTCATGCCCTGTCTCCGACGGTGCCGCGACCAGCGCGAGCGTGCGTTCCGCGAGGCGGTCGTTCATCGTCGGCCTGCGCTCGTTCGAGACTCGTGGTGCATCCCGTTCATCATCGCGGCCGGACGGTGGTGCGTGCGTGGTCGAGGTGTGCGGCGGTGAACGCGCTGTCCACCGAGCCGAACGGGTGAGCCGATGAGCATGGACGACGGCAATCGTGCGTCGTGACCGACACCGCCGTCGCGGTTCCCATGCCGTCGGTTCGATGCAGACCGATCGATCACACGCGACCAACGGAGCTGGCGAACCTCGATCCAGACGCGCCGCTCGAGTATCGGCGCATCGCCCGTTGACCCTGCGGTGGCTTGGTTGCGAACATGGGATCATCCGTCGACCAAGGAGGTTCCATGTCGTTTCCGTCGATCACCCATGTTGCGCTCACGGTGAGCGATCTCGAACGCAGCGTGCCTTGGTATAGCGCTCTGTTCGGTGCGGACCCGGTCCTCGACGAGGACACGGGCCCGTTCCGTCACGTCGTGTGGGCGCTGGGCGACACGCTCATCGGACTTCACGAGTTCCCCGACGGCCTCGACGATGTTCCGTTCAACGAACGACGTCCCGGGCTCGACCACCTCTCGTTCGCCTGTTCCGACCGGGCCGACCTCGAGCAATGGGCCGATCGGCTCGCCGCCGCTGGCATCCGCCACGGCGGCATCAAGGATGCCGCCTATGGATCGGGTGTGTCGTTCCGCGACCCCGACAACCTGGCGCTCGAGTTCTTCGCGCCACCCGCATGACACTGCCGTTCGCCGTGGGCGGCGCGGCAGCATGTGCCGATCCTGGCGACGGTCGGATCATCTGAGGGGCCGAAGCCGAGCGGCGGATCAACCGCACGGGTCGAGGCGACGCACCACGGCTGCCCCCGGCGGCGCATCGGCAGTGGTCGTCTACGTCGGTGGTCGTGCGGTATCTCGAAGTTGGACGAGTTGAGCGCCTGCGTGCGTCCTCGTGCGCGCACCGCTGTCTCCGTCGGCCACGGCCGAGCCGGCGCCTACTCGCAGAGCTGAACTGATCGACCCGGCCACAAGAGCCGTCAGTTTTGCGTCTCGGTGCGTCGAGCGCACCCGGCTTCGCCGTTGGGCTGACGACAGAGGGGCGGGCCCTTTCCCGCCCGATCGGAGTTCGCGCCGGCCATCGGAGCCTCTACGCTGGTGGATCGCACGGCCGGCCCCGTACGAACACCCGGGTTTTCTCCCAGGTTTTCTGCCGGTCCCGCGCCTCGGGCGCGCAGCAAATCTCGGATTTGGCCTGGTCAGGACCCATGGGCCCGCGCCGCTAGTCCGACCGGAATCCGCTCGGTTGGAATGGAACTGGGCCGGGGTTGGAACGTGGGGACTTGGTGGTCCCCGCTGATTTTCGGGTGGTCCAGAGTTGGGTTGTGTGCTCGTGCGCGCTTGTCGGATCGCACGATCTTGAGGGACTTGTGCTCGAAGCGTCGCCGCCGTCAATCGCCGGGCACCAAACGAGGACGGGCTGACCGGCGACGGCGTTCGGGTAGTCGACCGCCGTCGCGTGCGTGGAGCAGTTGGGCTGAGGCTGGCGTGGTCGAACCGAAAGGGGTTGCTGTAGCCGGGGCTGAACCATGTGCCTAGCGGACGGCGGGTCGGGTTGCGTTCGATCCAGGCGTCGCGCCAGCCGGCGGCTTCGAGTTGGGCGTGTTGGTCGTGGGGGCACTGCAGGGTGGCACCGAGTTCGTCGCGGTAGTGGAGCACGGTGTTGAGGTCCCCCGCAGAGCAGTGCGCCTGATCGATCTGGGGCGCCCAGGTGTTGACATGAAGTCCCAGATGGGTGGAGTGGAGCATCTGAGCCCGGTGGCCGCAAGCGAGGCGGTTCAACTCTCGGGCCGCCGCCACTCACACACCCTCGCCAACCGGGTTGATCAACTCGAACAACACGATGAGCGGAGCCTGCTGCTCGTTCAGCATCGGCATGCTCGTTTGGGATCGGGATCAGGAGCGCGATGCCGCACCTCAAACGTCTATCCAGCGCTGACATCTCACCCCGGCGCGTTGCGCCTCATCAATGTTTTGACATGCGAGAGGCGGCTGTGAGCTGCTCAAGCGACGCTTCGCCACGGTGGTCTGCTGTCCACTACCCGCCACGACAGGCATCAAGTTGTCGCTCCGCCTTGACATCGCCTGAGTACCTCGGCCATTCTGATAGTCCACGTTCCGGATAGCATTCCGGGATCCGGACAGACCCTGAGGGGGAGTTTTGTCTCGAAAGAACCCATCACGCCGCTCACGCGCAGCCCGACTCAGCGTTTGCCTTGCTGCTGTGGGACTGGTCGCGTCCGCCTGTGGGGGCGATGACGACAGCGCTGATGAACCGGCGGCTGCGGAGGTCGATCCGACCGCGGCGCCCATCGACGATGCTGCGACCGTGCCGTCCGAGCCAGCGGAGGAGCCCGCCGAGCCGACTGGCGACTCACCCACGATCCGCATTGGCCAGATTCCGACCAGCGGATTGGTGATCGGGCACGTACTCGACCAGCAGCCGGAGGGACTGGAACTGGCGGGACGCGATGTCGACTACTCGCTTGAGGTCACGCAGTTCTCGGGCAGCCCCGACATCGTTCAAGGCATCGCTGCTGGGACCCTGGATGGCGGCGCCGTGGGTGCGACCGCCATCTTCCCGCTGTTTCGCCAAGACGTCGGGGTCACCATCGTGGGCGAGTACTTCGAAGAGCGCTCGGGCTACCTGAGCCCGAGCTTCTTGACCAGGGCCGACTCCGGTATCACCAGCATCGAGGATCTGCGCGGGCGCACCGTCGGCATCAACAGCGTCGGATCACCGGTGTACTGGGCGGCAGTTGGGCACCTGCGAGCAGAAGCCGGGCTCGAGCCGGACGAGGATTACACCGTCGTTGCCGTGCCGTTCCCGAACATGCTCGACGCACTGGATTCGGGCGAGATCGACATCGCTCCGATCATCCAACCCTGGCTCGTCCCTGCTCTCGAGACGGGCGACTATGCCCCGTTGTTCGACGACACCGACGTCCAAGACCCGTACGTGCAGAGCTTGATGGTGTTCCGAAACGACTTCATCGAAGAACACCCGGACGCCACCGCTGCATTTGTCGACGACTGGGCAGCTGCAGCTGAGTTCGTGCGGGAGCCTGCCAACCACGATGCCGTAGTCCAGGCCGTCGCCGATGCGACCAGCGTGCCAGCTGAGAACCTCGGGTACGTCGCCACCGAAGAGCACTACTACTTCCCTGAACAGGGAGCTCCGAACATCGAGGCAATCCAATCGAACTGGGATTGGTTCTACGAGATCGGTGGCATCGATGAACAGTTCGACGTCAACGATTACGTCATCTCGGACTCGCAGCCCTGAGTCTCACGAGCGATGTCGATCCACCGAGCGCACAAGGCCACAGCCGCCGATGACGGCGCAGCGCCAGCTGCTGCTGTGGGTCACGTGGCCGAGGGGTCCGGGTCTGCCGGCCTCTCGGTCCGTCATCTCTCGAAGGTGTACACGGAGAAGCGTGGAAACAGCGTTGAGGCGATCCACGACGTCAGTCTCGACGTCACGCCGGGAGACTTTGTCTCCATCGTTGGCCCGTCCGGCTGCGGAAAGTCGACGCTGTTGTACATCCTCGCCGGGTTCTTGTCGGCAACGAGCGGGGAAGTGCTCGCCGACGGCGTACCCGTCACCAGACCCGGACCAGACCGTGCCATCGTGTTCCAGGACTACTCGCTTTTTCCATGGAAGACAGCGCTCGGCAACGTCACCTACGGACTCCGTGAGACAGGGATGGGGCGGCGCGAGCGCGAGCTGAAGGGGCGCGAGCTGCTCGCGACGGTCGGTCTGGGCGGTGCGGAGCATCGCTATCCGCACCAACTTTCCGGGGGTATGAAACAGCGCCTAGCTATCGCGCGCACACTTGCGGTGGATCCGGACTATCTCCTGATGGACGAGCCGCTCGGCGCCCTCGACGCGCTCACCCGGGCCAAGATGCAAGATGAGGTAAACCGGTTGTGGGAAGCCACTCACACGACCGTCGTGCTCGTCACCCACTCGGTCGAAGAGGCGATCTTCTTGTCCAACCGGATCTATGTGATGTCCCCTCGTCCAGCCCGCGTGCTCGACGTCATCGACGTCGACTTCGATCGTCCACGGTCGCGCGAGGCGGTGTTGGCGAACCCAGGGTATGCGTCACTGCATGCCCACATCTGGGAGCTACTCGCCCACGACGACCAGCCGGGTCTAGGTCCGTCGTGAGCCAGTCGCCGCCAGTCGAGCGTTCTGTTCGCTGGAAGAGTTTGGCTGCCGCATACGCTCCGGGCGTCGTGTTCGTCGCCTTCCTCCTGCTGACATGGGAGATGGCGCCCCGGCTCGGACTGGTCGATCGAGACCTGATACCGCCGATGTCCGAGGTGCTGCGGGGCGTCCCCGACGTCATCAGCGACCCTGACTTCGGCTCAGATGCGTTTCAATCGTTTCAGCGCTGGTTCGTCGGACTACTCGCGGCCGCGATCGTGGGTGTGCCGCTCGGCATATTGATGGGCCGTTTCAGGCCAGTGTTCACTCTGGTGAACCCACTTCTTTCTGTGGCGTACGCGACACCCAAGGCGGCGCTCGTGGTGATCTTGGTGTTGTGGTTCGGGGTCGGGCTGTGGTCAATGGGCGGAGTGGTGTTCCTCGGAGCGCTGCTGCCGATCACGACCGCCAGCTACCATGGCGCAGCGGGAGTGGATGGGAACTATCTCTGGGCCGCCCGCGCGCTCGGTACGAACCGCGCCCGGGTGCTGCCGCAGGTCGTCTTGCCGGCCGCGCTCCCTCAGATCCTGTCCGGTCTGCGAGTCGCAACCAGCCTGTCGATTCTCACCCTGCTTGGAGCCGAGTTCCTCATCCGAAACCGGGGGATCGGCACCTACCTGTTCAACAGCATGGATCTCGGACTCTACGCACGGATGTGGAGTGTCACTGCGATAGTCGCTGCGGCAGGATTCGTGCTCGATTCGTTGTTTGCGTGGACGGTGCGCGTCAGCTTCCCTTGGATCGAGGGTGAGGTGTGATGACGGCCCCGACGGTTGCAGGTGGTGGTTCCTCGCCAGGGATCGACCTGCGATGGTTGCGATGGATTGCGGTGTTGACCGCCAAGGTCCTGTATCCGATCGTGGTCATTGGAGGCGTGTGGTGGCTCGTCGCAGAGGCGGAGGTGCTGACACCACTCGCTCTGCCCCACCCGCTCGACGTTTTCGCTGAGGGGCGGGCCCTCACCGAAACCGGACGTCTCCAGCGGGAGACGCTGACGACGGTCACGCGTATCCTCAACGCGTTCGGGCTCGCCGTATTGGTCGGCGTGCCGCTCGGGCTCCTGATGGGCCGGGTTGCGATCGTGCGCTCCGCATTTCGACCGGTCGTCGCGTTCTTGTTCCCCACCCCCAAGACAGCGCTGTACCCGGCGATGCTGATCCTCTTCGGCCTCGGCGGCGCATCCAAGGTTGCACTCGGATTCAGCCTGGCGCTGTTCCAGATCCTGTTGCCGACCGCCGCAGCCGCTTCGCAGATCAAGCCTCAGCTCGTCTGGTCGGCGCAGAGTCTCGGTACCTCCAGGATTCGGTCGCTGCAACGTGTCGTGCTTCCGGCCGCACTGCCCGGCATCTTGACGGGTGCCAGGATTGGACTCGTCGGCGCGCTGATCGGTGTATTCATCGGGGAACTGATCGCCGGGAGCGATGGCCTCGGCCAGTTGATGACTCGCAGCCGGAACATGCTTGAGACGGAGACCGTGTACGTCGTCATGATCACCGTCGCCGCCGTCGGCGCGATCTTCGATCAACTGTTGCTCGCTGTGCGTCGCCGACTGCTCAGTTGGTCTCCGGAAGAAGTCGGGCGATGAGTCGAACAGAATCGCAGCTTCGGGATGGACGCCCGATTGACCAGTCGAAAGGAACCGCATGAAGTACGGCGCGTTCATCAAGGCATTCGCGCGCAATCTGGAGACGATCTCCGACCTTGAGGACCTGGGTTACGACGAAATATGGTTCCCCGACTTTCAGCTTCTCGGTGGTGACCCGTATGTCACGATCGCTGTCGCCGCTCAGCGCACCCGCCGAATCCGCTTCGGAGTGGCGGTCTCCAATCCGGTGACCAGACATGCCTCCGTGATCGCCAACGCTGCTGCCACCCTGAACACGCACTACCCGGGCCGCGTCTCCATCGGGCTAGGAACTGGTTCGGCTCCGCTCAAGGCAATGGGTCTCCCGATTGCGACTGTGGGCGAACTCGAAGCGTACGCGAACGAACTTCGCGGACTCCTGAGAACGTTGCCAGCTGGACATAATCCCAGGTGGAGCTTCCTCGCAGCCTCCAACGGTGCATTGAGCCTTGACCCTCCTATCTCGGTTCGCATTGCTGCCGGTGGCCCAAAGGCGCTCGCCGTCGCAGGGCGAGTTGCCGACGATGTGATCATCGGAAACGTGTCGCCGGAACTGGTCGAGGTGCAGACCGACGTCGTACGCCAGGCTGCTGCCGAGGTGGATCGGCCCGCCCCGAGCATCTCATTGCTCGCCACGTTGTGCATCGATCCGCCCGACGAACTCGACGACGTGATCGATCAGGTCGGTGCCTACGTTCCGAACATGCTGCTCGGCAACTACCAGGTCGCGCTCCAGCACCCCGATCGCATGCCCGCCGGACTGGTCGAAGCGTTCGATCGAGCCAGGGCTGCCGCGGCGAATGCGCAGGAGCGGTCGAAGTCGGGTACGAAGTCGGCATCGGAGTATGAGACCTACCTTCGCGGCCTGCCGGCCTGGCAGCGTGAACTCGTCGACTGGCACGCGGTGCGGGCCAAGACCCTGATTGGCAATGAAGACGAGATTGCAGCACAACTCGAGCGTCTTGGTGACATCGGTGTGGACCGCGTCGTCTTCTTCCCCAACGACCAACGACCCGACCAGCTCGAGCGCTTCGCCAGACGTTTCGTGGCCCCGAAGGCCGACTCTCAGGTGATCAATGAAGAGGAGTCCCAATGAGCGCAACACTCGGTCTCGATACGAACCAGACGGCGGTTGCTGAACGCCTCGAACCGAGTGGCGTGGCAATCATCGGCATCCACTTTCAACGGGGCATCGTTTCGCCGGGCGGCTTCTTCGGTGACCGGTTCTCAGAACCACTCCACGCCACGGGCGCACTCGCTCGATATGTCGATCTGCTGCCATCGGCGCGCACCCACGGTGCCACCGTGGTCCACGTCGGTATCTGCAACCCTCGTGACACCATCACGAACAACCCACTCTTCAAGCATGCCCACGAGTCCGGCAGCCTGCGATGCGGGACATCCGACGTCGAAATCGCGGACGAGATACCGACAGACCCGGCCGACCTCACGCTGATGCATCATCGGACGTCAGCCTTCGTGGACACGAACCTCGTCGGTCATCTGCAACACCGTCGGATTCATACACTCGCTATCGCCGGGATCTCCACCCACGTCGCCGTCGAAGGAACCGCCCGCGAGGCGGTCGACATCGGCTACGACGTTCTTCTCCTGGAGGACTGCTGCGTGGCACCCACCGCTTCGGTGCATGCCGACGCCGTTGAGCGGATGCGAATGCTCGTGACCGAGGTGACGACTGCCCCAGCGCTGCTCGCACGCCTCGCCCGACCCGCTCAGGACGAAATCACGTGATCGAGTTGACGTCCGAACTTGCGCAGTACCTCAGCCAGCAGGTCCTGGGACGGCTGGCGACGGTCGACGGCACAGGTCGCCCGCACGTCGTGCCCGTCCGCTTCCGATACAACCCCGACCTCGGCACAATCGACATCGGCGGGCGACGAACAGCTGCAACGCAGAAGTGGCGGAACCTTCAACGCACAGGTTTCGCTGCATTCACCGTCGACGACGTTGTCCCGCCCTGGACGCCACGCGGCGTACAAGTTCGCGGGCGCGCAGAGATGCTCCCCACGGGGGGCCGTACGGTCGCAGACGACTTCTCCGACGACCTGATCCGCATACACATCGAGCGGCTCGACGTCTGGGGCGCGCTGGTCACGTAGGAGCGCGCAGTTCTACACCAACCGACGACGTCGCCGACGTCGATGAACTTGAGAAAGTGAGGATGATGTGACTCTCGCGGTCGGCATCTTGATGACACCCGGGGCGGGGACGACCAAGCTGGTCGTCGACGCCGAGCGCGCTGGCTTCGACTCTGCGTGGTTCGTTGACTCACCAATACTGTTCGGCGACGCATTCGTCGCTATGGCGGCGGCAGCCGCAGCGACCTCGACCATCAAGGTTGCCAGCGGGGTCACGAACCCAGTGTTGCGCTCCGCACCGATCCTCGCGTCCTCGTTCGCGACCTTGGAAGTGAACTCTCCCGGGCGCGTGATCATGGGCATTGGCACCGGGTTCACGTCCACCGGAGCGATGGGCCTACCGGCCGCCAAGCTCTCGGACGCAGCAGCGTTCATCGACACCGTCCGAGCGCTTCTTCGCGGAGAAGTGCGTGAGATCACGTTCGACGATCACACCCATCGGTCGATCGGGTTTCTGAACACCACCCTGCCATGGCTCGATCCCGAGGCCCGCATCCCCGTCTACTTCGCCGCCTCCGGACCCAAGGCGATCGAACTCGCAGCTCGCGTCGGCGACGGGATCCTGCTTGGGGGCATCACCCAACCGGAGGTAATCGCGGACTGCATCGACGTGATAAGAGCAACACGACTCGAACAGGGCCAGGACCCCGACGGTGCCGAGATAGCAATCACGCCGTCGGTGTACATCACGGATCGCGACGTCGACCTAGATGATCCGGACGACTTCGAGCACCTCCGCGAGGAACTCGGACCGAAGAGTCTGGCGCCCGCTCAGAACTTCAGCACGATCGCGTCGACATCGAAACGGGTCCCGCCCGCACTCGTCGAGCAGTTGCTCGCCGTCAAGGCGGCGTATCGCCCCCCCACCGATGACGACGGCGATCCGCGAACCAGCCACATGCGGGCGTATCGCGGGTACATGACTCAGCTGCGGGAGGACCAACGACCCTTGGTCACGCCCAGTGTCCTTCGGGCGACGACCATCGTCGGCTCTCCCGAGCAATGCGCATCACAGCTCCGGGTGCTGGAACAGTCTGGGATCACGCACGTCGTTCTGTCCCCGCTGCCCCACCACCGGGCGTCGACCATTGAGACCTTCGGTCGTGACGTGCTCCCAGCGATTTGAGCCTGATTGTTCACCGACGACAACGCAGAACGAGTTGTAGTCAGCGCTCCTTCGCAGACGGCGCATTGGGATCGGAAGCGGTGACACTGCGGTACATCAACGTGACGTCGCTCCCCGGGTGAGCAGCCTCGAAGCGAGCCCATGTTTCGACCAGGTACGAGCCGAGCGCCCAGCCGGTTCCGGCATCGACGGCTGCATCGTCACACAGCTGCAGATCCTTCAGGAGCAGCGAGGAGCTGAACCCAGATGCAAACTGCCCGGTGAAGACTTGTTGCGGAAACTTGTCGGTCGTCGCTGTGTTTCGCCCGGTCGACTCGTTGATGACCGCAACGGCGACTTCAGGATCAACGCCGTGGGCGGCTGCGAGCGCGATCGCCTCGCAGCTCGCGGCGATAGCGATGCCCGACAGGTAGTTGTTGGCGAGCTTCGTCGCTTGTGCCATTCCAGCTTCGTCACCGACCCGAAACGTCTTCGCACAGAACGTATCGAGGAGCGGTTCCACGACCGCGCTGATGGCGGCGTCGGCTGCCCACATGGCCGTGAGTCGTGCTGCTTGCGCGCCAGCCACGCCGCCGGACACCGGCGCGTCGACGTAGTCCACGTCAACGGTACGCGCCGCGGATGCGATCGTTCGCGACGCTTCCACCCCGACTGTCGACGTGTCGATGATGCAGCGGAGGCGTCGATTACTCGCGGCGATCAGTTCGGTGACCACTGCGGCTGCTGCGATGCCGTCTGGCAGGCTCAAGATGGCGACATCGACCGACTGGGCCACGTGCGCGGCGGACGTCGCGGCTGTTGAACCCACCGGCCAGCCGTCCGCCGGTGTGACGACGTCGAACACGAGCAGGCCTGGATGTGCCGCAGCGACGTGAGTCGCCATCGGCCGACCCATTTTGCCGAGCCCGATAAAGCCGATCATCTGATTGCTCATCTGGCTCAGCCTTCGCTCACGCGTCCACGCTCGGCGCGTACCACTCGTCGCGCTGCGACTGCGGCCGGGACTCCGGCGTAACCGCCGATGTGCATGACAATCTCGTCAATCTCCGAGTCGGTCACCCCGTTGCGCCTCGCCCCGCCCAGGTGCAACTCGAACTCGTCCATTCTCCCCATGGCCGCCGTCACTGCGAGGGTCAGGAGACTTCGATCTCGTCGCCCGAGCCCAGGCCGCGTCCACAAGGACCACGCTGCTGAGGTCGTGAACTCTTGGAAGTCCGCGGCCCCGGCACTGTCGTCGGCGAGGGCTCTGTCGACGTAGTCGTCACCGAGGACGGCACGGCGAACTGCGAGGGCTTCTTGGAGGTGTTTCATCGTCGCTCCTTTGTGAAGGTGGACTAGTGGTGACGGTCTCGCGTCAGTCGGTGGCGTTGACCTCACGGTCGAGGCGCGCCCGGATGGCGCGGCGTGCGGCTAGGCCGCCAGTGTCGATCTTGATGCTGACCTCCGGAGACTCACCCTCGGCTTCGACTCGACGCTGGAGCAACTCCACCGCTTCAGCGTCTTCCTGGATGAGAGCGACCTGCTGCTCTTGCCGAGCGGCGTCGAGGTCGTGATCGTTCAGTGCAAAGTCGCGACCGATCGCATAGAAGTAGTGGGTATTTCGGTCGTCGGCAGGCGTAATCGCGTAGATGACCTTGCCGTGGAAAGCATCGCGGTCGTCATCGGTTGCGACGGTGCCCGCCTTCGCGATGCGGTTGCGCAGCACGTACAGACCGGGAGCGTGGAAGCTGATGTCCTGCGTGCGGTCGATCGGCGACGTGAGGCCGGTCAGGTGTTGATAGCTAGGAGGACACTCCGCCGACTCCATGTGACGCCGAACCCGGACCGTATTCGTCGCCTTCTCAAATGACGTCTCGATCGGTGTCTCGGCCACTTCTGCTGATCCGATGCGCGAGGCGTGGATGTACGTCTCGTGCGAGAGATCGAGAAGGTTGTCAATCATCAGCATGAAGTTGCACTGGATCGGGGCGTAGCCCGAGTAGTACGTCCAGCCGACGTCATCGAACCCGGGACGTTCTGGGAGGTCGCTTCGTTCTTGGTCGGCGTCGCCGAGCCAGACCCACACGAACGGACCGGCCTCGAGCGTTGGATATGCGACCACCGCTGCGCGCGAGGGAATCGAGGTCTGACCTGGTACAGCGACGCACGTACCACATTCGTCGAACGTGAAACCGTGGTATCCACACTCGATGCCATCGTCTCGGCGAGTGCCCGCAGACAGAGGAAAGCCGCGGTGGCTGCACCGGTCATCGAGCGCTACAGGACGCCCGTCGGCGGTGCGGTACAGCACGATCGAGCGCCCGAGCAGCCGCCGGCTGAGTAGCTCCTCGCCGACCTCGTCGCTCAACGCGGCCACGTACCACTCCTGTCGCACGAACCTCATCGTTCTCCCTTCATCGACTGTCCGTATCACGGAATATCGTCCGGAAATGTCAGCCTAGTACAGGCACCGGAACCAGTCACCGCCTTGACAGGTCGAAAGGACTCCGTCTACCGTTCCACGTATTCCGGAACTGTGTCCGGATGACGGAATGAGTCTCAACAGGGCGAGAGGGGGCTGCAATGCCAAGAACAGTCATCGAAGTTGACGGCGTCGGGCATGGGACGATGCCGATACCGACCGCAGTACGCATTGGTCCGCTCCTCGTCACCGGATCCATTTCCGGACGAAGCCGCTCTGACGGAACTGTGCCAACCGAGTTCTCGGACGAGGTGGCCACGTTGTATTCGAACATCGAAGCGGTCGTGAACGCAGCAGGTCTCGGTCTCGATGACATCGCGAAGATCACGTTCTTCGTCAGGGATCGCGCGATCCGAGACGACATCAACGAGCGGTGGCTCGAGAAGTTCCCGAACCCCACCGACCGGCCTGCTCGGCACGTCGTCGCCGCAGACATCCCGCCAGCCCTGAACGTCCAGGCCGAAGTCCTGGCCTTCGGTCACTCATCACCCCAGGAGCCGACTCCCACATGATCATTGACATCCACGCCCACCTCGTCGCCCCGCCAAAGCTCTACGCCTTCCGCTCGAACCTCCAGGCGAGCGGCGGAGCCCACGGCAGCGAGTCCTCGAACATCAACGACGACGAACTCGCCGAGTGCGCTGCCTCGAACGTGGCGATCATGGACAGTGTCGGTACGGACGTCCAGCTCCTCTCGGCGCGGCCCTATCAGCTCATGCACTCCGAGCAGCCGACGCAAATCGTCCGGACGTGGGTCGCAGAGAACAACGACCTGATCGCTCGGACCGTAGCCCTCCACCCAGAGCGCTTCCGAGGCGTCGCCGCGCTCCCGCAAAGTCCCACAGAGCCGCCCGAGCGATGGCTTGACGAACTCGACGCAAGCACGCCAGAACGCGGGTTTGTCGGAATCCTCCTCAACCCCGACCCGCACGAGGGATCCGGACCGAGCCCCACGCTCGATAACGAGTACTGGTACCCGGTCTACGAGCGAGCCCAGCAGCTCGGACTGCCGCTGCAGATCCACTCAGCCGCTTGCAAGAACGGTCGCGAGACGTACAGCGAACACTTCATCACCGAAGAGAGCATCACGGTGCTCGCCCTGGCGAAGTCCCGCGTATTCCTTGATTTCCCCGACCTCAAGGTGATCGTCAGTCACGGCGGAGGTTCGGTCCCGTACCAGGCCGGCCGCTGGATTGCGGCACGCCACCACCCGCGCCTCGGCGGTGCGGCCGCCATCGACGAAACGTTCCTCGCGAGCTTGCGACGGCTCTACTTCGACACGGTGCTCCACTGGCCCGCATCCCTCGACCTGCTGTTCAAGACTGTCGGCACCGATCGCTGCCTGTTCGGCACCGAGAAGCCAGGCAGCGGCACCGCAGTCAATCCCGACACGGGTCGGGACTTCGATGACCTCAAGCCAGTGATCGAGCAGATCGAGTGGTTGACGGATACCGACCGGGAGGCAATCTTCGAACACAACGCTCGAACGGTCTTCGCCGGGCTCCCCGAGGGTCGCTGATGGCCCGGATCGTCCTAGCGCAGGGCACATCGCACAGTCCTCAGCTCTCGATCGACCCCGAGCAGTGGGATGTGTTTCGCGAACGAGATCGAGACGCCAATCTGCTGCAGGACAGCACCGGGCGCCGGTACAGCTTCGACGAGCTGATCGAGATTCGCGGCAGCGAACTCGAAACAGCGATTGGTATGGACGAATGGCGTCGACAAAAGCAGGCCTGCGATGTGGCTATCGACGACCTCCGAGCAGCGATGGCCGCTGCCGATCCCGACATCGTGATCGTGATCGGCGATGACCAGCAGGAACTGTTCGACACCGACAACCTTCCGGCCCTTGCGATCTACCGCGGGCCCACGATTTTGACCTCCGGCGTCGGTAGCCGCGACAAGATTCAGCGTGTCGAAGGGAACCCCGTTCGGGCCATGTCCGAGTGGGCGTACTCGCCGTCGGAGGACGTGCAGTGGCCGGTGTCCGTCGAAATGGCCGACCACCTTCTGGCAGGACTCACCCAAGGCGGGTTCGACCTGACACAGAGCGACCGGCACCCGCGGCCGCGCGGTATCGGCCATGCATGGGGCTTCCCGTTCCAGCGGGTCTTCGACCGCCCACGACCCACGGTTCCGCTGATGATCAACACGTACTACCCACCGAACCAGCCAACGCCCCGACGTTGCCTCGAACTCGGTGAAGCACTGCGATCGACGATCGAATCCTTCCCAGCGGATGTCACTGTGGGCGTGATGGCGTCTGGCGGCCTCAGCCATCACCTCATCGACGAGGCGCTCGACCGAACCGTGCTCGAGGCACTTTCATCGGCGAATCTTGATCCGCTGGGAGCGATCCCAGGAGTCGCCCTCGAAGGCGGCACCTCCGAGATCCGCAACTGGATCGTCATGGGTCCGTGCGCGTCCGCTCTCTCCCAGACGATGCTCGTGTACGAGCCCTGCTATCGAAGCCTCGCGGGCACGGGCTGCGCGATGGCATTCGGGAGCTGGTCATGACCATGGCACTTCCCCCACGACCGACGTGCGGTGCAAGCACGATCAGCGATGCGCTCGACCGACTCGGTCTGCACGGCCAGACTCTCGGCATCCGGGCGCTCGGCCACAACCGGGCGCTGTGGGGCCGGGCGTTCACGATTCGAATGGCACCCGCCGCCTCACCCGCTGGCAGCGTCGGGGATTACATCGACGATGTCGAGCCGGGAACGGTTGTCGTCATCGACAACGACGGTCGTCTGGACGCCACCGTGTGGGGTGACATCCTGACAGTCATCGCAGCACGCAAGGGGCTGGCCGGCACCGTCATCGACGGCGTCTGCAGAGATTCGGCGGTGCTCGACAGCGTCGACTATCCCTTGTTCGCTCGCGGTACCCACATGCGGACCGGCAAGGATCGGGTGCAGCTTGAGGCCGTCGGCGAGGTCATCCAAGTTGGCGGTGTTCGTGTCGATCATGGCGACGTCATCTACGGGGACCCCGACGGCATCGTCGTCATCCCCAGCGACCGTCTCGACGAGGTGCTCGCCGTAGCGACCGAGATCGAGCGTGCCGAGGACGACATTCGTCGTTCCGTCGAGGCCGGACAGTCCCTCCTCGAGGCGCGGCGCCAGTTCGGCTACCACGCACTACAGACCAGAGCCGACGACGGGGCGACATGAGCCACGAGTGGGCCAACCTGGGCCTGTCCAGCGCGACCGTGCACGAGGCAGCCGGTCGGCGCGGTGCGCTCCCGAGCACGATCGGGCCGATCGCCCCTGGCATCAGGGTCAGCGGACCAGCGTTCACCGTGCAATGCCCCGAGCGCGACAACTTGCACCTTCACTACGCGCTCGCCGAGGCCCCCGCCGGCTCGGTTGTCGTCTGCCACGTATCGGGGAACACCGAGGCAGGCTACTTCGGCGATGTCATGACGTACGCGGCGGTCGAGCGAGGGCTAGCTGGCCTCGTGATTGCGGGGTGCGTGCGCGATGTCGAAGCACTCAGAGCAAGCCCGTTCGCCGTCTTCGCCACCGGGCTCTGCATCCGCGGGACGACGAAAGATCCGCTGCTGCCCGGCGCGGTGGGATGCCGGTTGCGCTTTGGTGACGTCGATGTCAATCCGGGCGATCTGGTGATCGGCGACGACGACGGTGTCGTCGTGATACCCACAGGCGACGTCGACGAGGTCGTCGAGCGCTCGCGAGCACGTGATGCCGATGAAGCCGACATTCGCGACCGACTGAGCCGTGGCGACACCACGCTCGAGATCTACACGCTCCCAAGCAAAGGAGCCTCGACATGAACCACGACACTCCGGACGCAGCGGCATACGACCCGTTCGCGTACGAGTACCACACCGACCCGTATCCCGTGTATCGAGAGTTGCGCGACGAGCGGCCGGTGCACCTCGTCGAACGGCACGGGTTCTGGGTCCTGTCACGACACGCCGACATCGTCGCCGCGCTCCGCAATTGGCAGGTGTATTCATCGTCGGCTGGGAACGTCGTTGATGACCCACCTGAACGGATCGGCCGGACTCTTGGCACGACCGACCCGCCCGTGCATGACGAATTGCGCGCGGGCGTGGCGCCGAGGTTCTCGAATCGTGCCGTTCGGCACCTCGGTGAAGTGGTCGCCGAATCGAGTCGGCAACTCCTGGCCAGTTGGGAGCCCGGGCACGAGATCGACCTTGTCCAGGACTTCGCTGCGCCACTCACGTCCACGCTCATGGGCGATCTGCTCGGCGTGCCCCGCGAGGATCACGACCAAATGCGTGCTTGGCGCGGCGCGATGGTGGGCCGCTATCCCGATCGGATGGGTTTCACGGACGAAGGTCAAGCCGCGTTTCGTGAGCTTCGCCAGTACATGCTCGACCTCGTCGACCGGCGCGCCGATGACCCGGCCGACGATCTACTGAGCGATCTCCTCGCCGCATCGAAGGAGAACCCCACGCTCAACCGCGACGCGATCGCGGTGACTGCACTGACCGTTTTGGGCGCCGGCTATCAGTCGATGAACTACCTGATATCGAACGCCCTGTACGCGATCGGGCGCTTTCCGGCTGTACGACGAGAACTCGTCGAGGATCCTGACCTCATCGGGCCCGGCCTCGAGGAGCTCATGCGTTGGGATTCACCGACCCAAGGGTTCGCCCGGGTCCTCACGACGGACCAAACCTTGCACGGCGTCACGATGCGCGCAGGCGATCGCGTGCTGCTCCTACTTGCTTCAGCGAACCGGGACGAGCGCGCCATCGAACGACCCGACGAGATTGACCTGCACCGCGGTCGGGTCCCGCACCTGTCGTTCGGGATGGGGACGCACTTCTGCATCGGTGCCGGTCTCGGCCGACTCGCCGGAAAGATCTCAATCGAGCAGTTCCTCGCCCGCGCACCCGAGTTCGAGGTCGACATCTCGACCGCAGATCACATCCACTCGCCGACCTTCCGAGGCCTCAACCGCCTCAGGGTCTTCCGGACCGGCTAGCCCGGCACTCATCGCTGGACCGGCACCGCCAACACGCCACGTCGCTCCAACGGATAGCAAACAACACCACCTGAATCAGTCCAACGAAGAATCCGACAAGAGGGGGAATACCAACCATGTGGAAACAACAACGCAGAGGCCGTTTCGCTGCCCTCGCCACCGTCGCAGCACTCGCGATCAGCGCGTGCGGCGGAGACGACACCACCGAACCAGCACCGACCGACACTGACGCGCCCACCGATACCGACGCGCCGACCGACACTGACGCGCCCACCGATACC
>CAXBAZ010000008.1:0-18392 GCA_963973395.1 uncultured Acidimicrobiaceae bacterium | reverse complement strand
GGGATCAGGTACCGATACGCGAGCCGTGACAGAAACGAACGGCCGGCATGATCGTCGGTACAGCTGAACACGACGTCGGCTTCTCGCAACGCCATCAGCGTGTCCACCGAGGTGGCCTTGGCCTGAATGGTCTCGACGACGGTGCCGAGCCCGATTCGTTCGGCGTAGTCACGGAGCACGTCAACTTTCGGGCGGTTGACGTCGGAGAGGGCGCTGCCGTGGATGCGCGTCAAGTTGGTCGGTTCGACAACGTCGTCGTCGACGACGATGATGCGTCCGACGCCAAGCCGGACGAGCAGCTCGAAGACGGCTGATCCGGTACCGCCGGCGCCGACCACGACAACCGTCAACGCGCTCAGGATCTTCTGTCGCTCCCCGCCGATGACAAGTACCTGACGCGCGTACGCGGCTTCAAGCTCGGCGACGTCGGTCGCGATGAAGCGAATGCGGTCTGCGTCGACGACGCGGACCAGGTCGTGCACAGTCGCGCCCCTTGTGTCGTCGATCGTGATGGTACGGATGTCTGGTTCGAGGACCGCGTTCGCGTCGCTCCGCGTGACCGCACGCTGCACGATCGTCGCACACGTGTCAGCAGCTACGAACGAGTGGGCGCGCACCCGGAGCACCCCGTCGACGACCGCCTCATCCCATACGTCACCGGT
Source organism: uncultured Acidimicrobiaceae bacterium (assembly GCA_963973395.1). Lineage (GTDB taxonomy): Bacteria > Actinomycetota > Acidimicrobiia > Acidimicrobiales > Ilumatobacteraceae > Ilumatobacter. The sequence continues at coordinate 17,730 of CAXBAZ010000008.1, read as the reverse complement.
GACGGCCATCACGATCCGGCTCATGCGGCCACCAGTCCGGCGGCAACGCTGATGCATCGGTCGATGTAGCGCAGATACGTGCGTAGGTCGTCGCCGGGCTGCCACCCGTCGTTGATGTGACGCGACCATCGCCACCACGTCCTGCCCACGTGTGCTTCGGTGTGGTCGGCGGCCTGCGCGCGCGTCCCGGTGTCGCCAAATCGAAGGTCGTCAGCGAACCAGAACATGTTGGGCCGCGTGTCGGGGAATCCGGTGGGCAATCGAATCAGAAGGTCGGTCGTCGGTCGGTCGGCGCCGGCGGGGAGCGGATACGCCTCAAGTACGAGACAGACGTGGCCGTTCTCGGCGGTCGTCGTGTAGCCGAGGCCGAGGTCATTGAGTACGGCCTGGTCGACAGCGCTCAGCATCGTGGTCATCCGGGGTTGATATTGCGGGGCGACGTGTAGAAGTGCATCCCGTTGCGGATGTCGACAACCTCCGTATCGTCGATCTCGTCGTCGGCCCCGCCGGGCACCTCAAGCCAGAGGCTGCGGTCGGGTCCGATGTCGGGGTCGGCGAGCACCCGCAGATCGGCGCCGGTGAGTTGTGACTGCTCCGTCTTGTACTTCTTCTTGGAGATGTGGATGACGTGCTGCGTGGGGGGCTTGGCCATGTCGGTACTCCCTGGCTCGTTCGAGTGACTTCATACTGCAGCGAAGTGACCTTCGCTACAGCGAAGTTAGCGGTTCGGTCAACCACGCGCAACACTCCGGCGAAGGTTTCTTCGCTAGAGTGAAGAGGGTGGAAGACGTAACGATCGGGCTCGGTGATCGGATTCGCAGTTACCGGAGCCAGAAGAGGATGACGCAGGCGGCGCTTGCTGAGGCAGCAAACTTGTCGGCGGGCTACGTATCCGAACTCGAGAGCGGCGCTGCGAGTAAGCCATCCGGCCAAGTCCTGATGAAGCTTGCAAACGCCCTCGGGGTCACGATCGCTGACCTGCTCGATACAACTCCCGCCGCACCTGTAGTGGCGATTCCGCCCGGCCTGGCCGAGTTCGCAGCCGAGCGCAACTTGCCGGAGGTCGACCTCGAGATGCTTGCCGGCATCAGGTTCCGTGGCGAGCGACCGAAAAGCGCTCGACGCTGGGCGATGATCTACGACTCGATCAGCTCGTCGCGAACCCTCGATGAGTAGACCCTCGTGAATCGCGGACGAGATCGGAGGTGGATGCGGCTGGATGCGCCGGTGGACGCGCTGCTGGCTGCGGAACCGCCGGCGGACGATCCGCCGTCGGTGATCCGGAACCTCGTCGACCGCCTGCACGAGCGAATGTATGGCCACCCACCGACGCCCGATGATCTGCCCATCGATGTCGAAATGGCTGCTTCGTTTCTCGGGGCGGAGGTCGCGTACGCCGACGGCGGTCCGGCGGGCAGCGTTCGTCACGACGGCGACCGATATCGAGTCCGAGTGAACGCCGAAGCCTCGGACGGCCGCGTACGGTTCTCCGTCGCGCACGAGATCATCCACATTCCTTTCCTCTCCGCCACGGGAGCTACGAGCCGGACGGATCGTGAAACAGTGCGTGTCGACTGGAGCGACCAGGAAGAACTCCTGTGCGACATCGGTGCAGCGCAGCTTCTGATGCCTGCCTCGGCAGTTCAGCCGATGCTGCCCGCGCGCCCAACGATCGACGACGTCGACGAGGTCGCCAAGCGATGTGGCACGAGCCTCGAGGCCTCCCTCCGGCGCACGGCCCAGCTTTGTGGGCTGCCTGGTAGCGCGGTCGTTCTTGAGCCGAAGCTCAAGCCCGCGGAGGTCCGCGCGCTCGCCGCAGCGGAGCAACAGCCGCAACTCCTCGCTGGATTCGAGACGCCGACACCGAGACCCAGGCTCCGGGTCGCGTACGCCATCGACTGCGGGCTCTTCGTCCCGCGAGACAAGTCAGTCGCAGACGATTGTCCCCTCGCGGATATCGACTCGCTTGGACGCGTCGACTTCGTGGGGAACTCGGGGCTTGTCCCCTCCGGCCAGCACGTCTCCGTCTCGGCCGTTAGCGCTCCACTTCGGCGCGGGGACGCTCTCGTGCCACGAGTTCTGGCCCTCGTATTCGAAGCCGACGCTTGGCGGCATGCCACGTAGCCGAACGTCGAGTTGCCTACGTACCTGTCGCGGGTTGTGAACCGACCCATCACCACCGGCGGACCACGAGTTGTCGAAGTCGGTCTCATCGCCTTGTATCCACGACATGGCTTTGGTTGACACCTGATGCGATACGTCTGTGTCGACCAGACGAGAGCGACTCGCTACCCCTCGAAGGCTAAAGCCCGAGTTCGTCGGCGAGTTCGTTGGTCGCTTCGAGTTGCCTGCGTGCGACCAGCTCGCGCGCTGTCTGCTGGACGCGGGCGAGCGCCGTCACGTCGTCGTCGGCGACTCGCGCTGCTGCTGACAGGAGGCACTCGGCGCCCGACTGCCACAGCGAGTTGCGAACCTGACGCGTAACCAGGGCGTACGGCACGGTCGTGGCCAACCGACACAGCTCGCTCGCGAGCTCGTCGGCTCGCACGACCTCGTGCAGCACTGGCGCGGCAAGCCACAGTTCGGACAAGGCGAGGGCAGCTTCGGCGATCTCGGTCTCGACGGCGTTCCGTGCCGGCTGGTCGGCTGGGAAGTCATCGACCCAGCGCCAAACCGACCCGGCGCGACCAGCAGGCACCACGGCGTACGGTGCCTGGCGCAGCGACCGCAAGCCGTCCATCGCAGACAGCAACCACACGCGAGCTGGGCCTGAGTCTTCGGCGGCCTCCAACGACTCGGCGAGCGCGGTCACGCAATGCGTGATCCAGCCGTGATCCGTCCAGACATGACTGCGCAGGCGAAGAGAACCGGACTCGCGCTCGATCAGCGGGTGCGCACTCGGGAACACGGTCGAGAGCGACTTGGGCGCGTATCCGGTCAGCTCGGCCAGCTCACTCGTGTGTATGGCGTCACCCGCCGCCGCAAGAACGAACAGCACCGCCGCAGCGTGCGGCACATCGAAGCCGTCGACCGCGATCTCGCGACCGCAAACGGTCAATACCACCTCGGGAGGCTCGACGAGGTCCGTGGTCGGTGAAGCCGGCTCAACGGGCTCGGAGATGTGGACGTCGACCGAATCGTCGTCGTCACCGGCGGCGTCATCGTCACCACCTTGGGCAGTGCCATCAGTACGGTCTGGATCGCCGATCATCACGGCTGTCCGGAGCGCCACCGCTTCGGCTTCGGGATCCGAGGTCAGCGCTGCCGCCGCGCTGCTCGAGTCACGTCGGCCGACGGCTATCGCGTCGAGCATCTGAGCCAGCTGGACGTCGACCTCCTCGGGGAGCTGCGGTGGTGACAACGTGAGGTCGTCCCACGTCGCGCGCTGCTCGGATGGCACGCCGATCTGTTCCGTTGGGTGCTCGCATGGCCCAGCGACGACGAGCGCGCGCCCCGACGAAGGGGCACACGCCTCGGCCAACTCGCGGAGCGCAGTCGGCCTGTTCTCGTCGGCAAACGGATTTACCAAGAAGACCTGTGGTGCTCCGGTGAGCGGTTCGCGAGCCGCTTCGATGGCCTCGTCGAGCGTCAACAGCCGTCCAACGTTGGCTGTGTGTCCCGCCGCGACACAGGAGAGCCCGACCACGCACAGGTCGACCGCTACCCCCAGTGGGTTGGAGGCCAACTCCCACAACATCGAACAGATCATCCGGTCGACGGCAAGACGATCTCCGGTCACCGAGACAGTCCCGGCGGTGAGCAAGTCGAGAACGACCTCGCGAAACATGCCATCGGTGCCGTGCCCGACGGTCACCACCGCCGGCGACAACACGGGAGCCGCATCCCACGGCCCCTCGCCGACGATCTGCACCCACGAGCGGTCGACCGCTTCCCAACCTCGCGGCGGTTCAGGCGCGACGTGACGAAATCGGATCTCCGCCCGATCACCGAGGAGCACACCGCGGACCGCTGACCCCTCGCGCAGCGTCGGGTCGACCAGCGTGTCGAGCATCGACACGTCCAGCGCAGCGACGACATCGGCGCGGGTCGGTGCACCGGACGGGTCGTGCCGTTCCGAGAGACCCAGCCAGCGGCGTCGCTTCCGTCGCAGTTCCTTGACCGTCATCCAGGCTCCGACCAGTCCGAGACTCGTTGCAGCGATGCCGCCGAACAGCCACCGCGAGCTCAACATGTCATCAGCGTCGACCCGTACCGGTGCCCGCGCCTGCTGGTCGGATGCCGACGGAGCCGGCGGCGTCGCCGGAGTCGACGGCGCGGCCGTTGACGCAGTCGGCGCGAGGACGATCGGGTCGGTCGTCGCGGCTGCGACGATCTCTTCATCCTCCGGCTCGGTGACGGCGACACTCGTAGCCGGCGCTTGGACGTCGGACCCTTCGGGCTCGTCTGCCGCGGCAGTCTCCGCAGGCTCATCCGCCTCGACTGCTTCGTCCGACGGGTTCTCCGATGAGCCGCCAGGGGAGTCCGGCGGCGGCGACGGAGCGTTGGGCTCTCCCGTGGTCGGCGACTCGATGGGCGCGGTGGGGTCCGCGGCCAATTGCACCAGTACCTCCGCCGTCGGCAGCAGCAGCGTTTGACCAGGAGTGATCAGTGAAGGGTTCTCGAGGTGGTTGACCGCAGCGAACGCCCACACCATGTCCGCATCGACAAGCCCGTAGCGGGTCTCAACGATGTCCCACACGGTGTCACCCGACACCACCCGATGCGATGCCCATTCGCCGGACGGGGGCGCAGCTGGTGGCACCGAAGTCGAAACGAGGGGTGGGAACACGATCACGTCGCCCGGCAGGATCAACGAGGGATCGTCAAGTTCGCTTGCAGAGCTGACCTCGCGGACAAGGTCGGCATCGACCCATCCGTAGTGGTCCTCGGCCAACTCCCACAACGTGTCACCGGGCTGAACGGTTACCGATGCACTAGACGGAACGACGGCCCCGCCGGCACTGGGCGCAGAGGTATGGCCGGTGGTTCGGTCGGCTGGAGCCACCGCGCCCGCAGGGAGTTCGACGCGTTGGCCGACTCGCAGCGCCCGGCCGGGGTCAAGCTGTGGGTTGCACCTGAGCAGATCGTCGACGGAAGACCCATCGCCGAAGCATCGTTCGGCGATATCCCAGAGCGTGTCACCCGCCGCCGCGACCCACACCGACGTCGTCGGGGCGACAAGCGACCGAGTGGTGTCCGGCTCGTGGACGACCAGCGTCGAGCTGGCGGTCGGTGAAAGCACGACACCGCCGCCTGCGGAGACCAGCGAGGCCAACTGAGGCGCCGCCACCGAAGTCGCTGGCGTCGACGTGATCGCCGTCAGCAACATCGCCGCGGATACCAGGCGTCGTGCGAACCGCGACGCCGGTGCAACGGTCGCGGGCGAGGCTCGCTCGGTCCTGCCGCGCAGGGTTCGCGGCACGTTCACCAGCAACTCCCACACGAGCGCCCAAGCGACCTGCGCCCACGCCAGCCACACGACGCACGCGAACGCCTTGATGACGAACTCGGCGGGAACATCGCCTTGACGGGCTTGCCAATACACGCCATGCCAGTCCGGCGTCTTCGTTGGCAACGGCCACCCGCCGATCACCATGAGGATGATCGGCACTCCACCCAGGACCGCCACGATCAACCCTGCGGCGACGACCGCACGTACCAGCCGATTGATCGAGCTAGCCACCAGCGAACACCCCCCGTTCGACGGTCGCTGTCGCGGTCGCCGTCATCGACGAGGGGAACCCCGCTCCGCCAAACGCGTACTCGACGGCACCGGTGACCGTCGCAGTGACCGATGTTTCAGACACCGAAACGGTGGCCGTATACCCCGAGGCGGAAGCGACTTCGGCCGCACGGGCGGATGCCATACCAGGGTCGATCGCGACTCCACCGCGCACCTCCTCGGCGCTCACTTGCACCGCAGCTCGAGCGGCAGCCTGTGCGGTGGCCTGCACGTCGCGTCTTGTCGCCCATGCCTCCCCGGCGGAGATCAACGCAAACGCACCGATCATCAAGAACACGACGAGCACCGTCGTCATCAACATCGTGTCGCCTCGATCGCGAATCGGCGGATCGGCCTGTCGACCATCCTCCAAGCCGTCGGCCATCACCCACCTCCTCCACGGATTGGGTCGACGCGCTCCGACGCGGACGCCGTCACCGTGCGCGCACCGTCGAACCCGGCGGGAGAGACATCCGCCAAGCCGACGACACAGGTCACCGTGACTGTGGCCAAACCAGCCGGCGTTCGCACGGCGCTCACTTGCGGGCCGCCGCTGCACGCGACTCCACGATCGGCCAGCGCTGCCTCGACGACACCGATCGCCAGACTCTGGCCTTCGCCGGCGGTCCGGGCGGTCGCTGCCGCCCGTGCGCCGGCGCGCGCCGCAGCTTGCACGTCGCCGCCCGAGTTGGTGATCCGCAGCGCGCCGACGATGAAGAACGCAACCAACAGAAGGGCCGTCACCGACAACGCGGCCTCGACGCCGGCCGTGCCACGGTCCCGAATCGGTCGATCGAACTCGCCGACGCCAGTCATGGCCCACCCTGGGGTCGGAACCGTTCAAGTGTTGCCGACGACTCGGCCGACACGGTGAAGGTCGGGAAGAAGGGAAACACCTTGACCACCGTCGCCGACGCCGACACCGTTGCCACCTCCCCCGAACTCGAACCGTTAACAGACGAACCGTTGAGCAGATTGCCGGCCGACCCTTCGATCAGAGTCTGAGCTGTCGCTTCGCCGTCGCCCGGCGACGAGCCCGACATCGCTGCGGTTGCCGCCCCGTCCTGCACCGCTCCCGACACCACCTGACGGGCGTGGTATGCCAACCCGACCTGCACGGCGAACATCAACGCCAGCACGATCAACGGCATCATCAACACCGTGACCGTCACCTCACCCCGATCCGGGCTCCACCCGGGTCGCGTCGTCAGGGTTCGGGCACGTTCTCGGCGTTGCTGACGATCTTCGCGGCGATCACGCCGCCTGCTGCGATGGCCGCGAGCACCAGCAGCACGATGATCGCCGTGGTGGCGGTCACCTCGCCACGATCGCGTTCCTCGACTGCTCGAGCCTGCGCAATACGGAAGCGGTCGCCCGCCTCGTACCACAACGCCAGGATCTGCACTTGAAGTTCCAACATGATGGTTCCCCTTTGCTATTTCGGTTGCTGGATCTGTTGTGCGCGCGCCACCACCGTCCTCGGCTGTCCTGCACAGCGCCATGTCACGGTCCCGCCGACAGCCCGGCCAGGGCGGGATATCCGATCAACACCATGAACCCGGCGAACATCATCGCCACCGGCAAGACCATCGTCTCCGAACGGGCATGTGCCCGGGCCTCCTGTTCGAGCATGTCGCGCTCTCGCATCGCTTCGGCGCGGGCGGTCAGCGATTCACGGATGCGTGCGCCTTCCTCAGACCCCAATGCCATCGAGGCCTCGAGATTCTCCAGTTCCTGCACGCCGAGTCGTCGGCCGAGTTCGCCGAACTCCTGCCACGGGCCGTGCCGCCGAGCCTGCGCGGCGGAAAGCGCTGCGCGCAGATGCCGGTAGCCGCGACCCCGACCGACATTGGCCGCTTCGAAGAGTGCGGTTTCCACCCCTGCACCGCCGGCCATCAGGATCGACACCAAGTCGAGGTACGAAGCCAACGACGACGAGAACTCGCGTCGCGCTCTGGCTGCGTCAGCGCGCAGGTCGACGAGCGCGTAGAACCAGCCCACCACTGCGCCAAGGATCGTTGCGGCGAGCGCTGTCGAAGTTGTCACCCACTCGAACACTCCGATCGGTCGAATCGCCAGGGCCAGTAGGCCGGGAGCGGCGCACAGCACCGACCACGTGATCCGATCCTGCGTGAACTTGGAGACCGTGCGCTCACACACCTCGAGGTCGGCCGCTTCGCCGACACCCCACAACGCGAAGCGCTCCCCGGCCGCGTCAAGGCGATCGCGGCGAGTCATCGTCACGGTCGACCGGGGGCGGTGGAGTTCGGCGACGACGTCCTCCAGGCGTGGTGCCGGAGACATGGCGCCACGCGCCATCAGCACCACGCCGGCCCCGGCGATACAGCCGGCCAGGACCATCGCCAACAACATCATCCGCGGTACATCCCCGCCGAATCGCTGCTATCGAGGTCCTCGATCCCCGCGAGCACACGTGGCACCGCGACCGGATGTGACATCACCATCAACGCCCAGACCGCACCGGCGAACAACCCGCCGACCAGCAACAGCACCAGCTGCCCGGTCACCGAGTCGTAGGGCTCCATGAACTCTGGCGACATGAGCATCAACACAACGACCATCACCAATGTGATGACCACCAGCGCACGCGCCGACGCGTACGTGCGTGCCCGAGTCGCCTCGACGCGCAAGCGCATCGCCGACTGCTCGCGGGTCGCCGTCGCCACTCCGCTCAGCAGCCGCGGGAGGTTCTGCGCCTGGTGACGATCAGCGATCGTCAATGCGGCCACGATCAGATCCGACACCGGGTCAGCCATGTCCGCTGCGAACATCCGCAACGCACGCGTCAACGGCATCTGCGAACTGCGTATCGCCAGCCGTCGCACCTCCCCACGGATCGCGGACGGAGCGACCGCCGCAGACGCAGTGATCGCCTGATGTAGCCCGGCGTGCGCGGAGATCGTGTCCCGCAACATCTCCGCCCACGAAGCCAACGCCTCGGTGCGCTCCATCGCCAACCGGCGCTGACGATGTGCCTCGACGAACAACGGTGCCATTACTGCCACCGCCGCCAACGCCACACCCGCTGCAGGCCAGCCCGTAGCCGCCCATACGATCCCGAACGCGGCCACCGCGATCCCGCCCGATCGTGCCGCCTGACGGTGGTTCACCTGTGGAAAGGTCCGCTCACGGACTCTGATCGGCTGACCGCGCCAGCCGGCCATCGCTAGCCACACGCCAGCAGCCGCGATCATCGCGAGTATCCCGCCGTACAGACTCACCACGCGCTCCCGAGCTGCTCGATGTCGAAACCGGCCCGGCTCAGCTTCTCGGCGTGAGGACGAGTGAGCCGTCCCATCGTGCGGCCTTGCTCCGCGGAGTAGATCGTGTTCGTCGTGCAGCGTTGTCCGTCGAAGCCCGCCAACTCGACAACCTCGGACACGAACCGCCTTCCGTCCCGTCCCCGATCGACATGCACGAAGAAATCCACGGCTTGCGACAACTGATGATGGGCCGCCTCGATCGGGATCTTCTCGGACCCAGTTCCCAGGAACAGGGCCAGCTTGTCCAACCCGCCTCGGGCGTCGTAGGCATGCACCGTCGTGGTCGATGCTTGGCCGTGCGTCATCGCCTTCAGCATCGGGACTGCCGCGACGGAGTCGCGGCATTCGCCGACGGTCAGCAGATCCGGCCGATACCGCAGCGCGTGTGCGACCAGTTCGTCGTGCAAGATCGCGCCCTCACCCTCGCTGTTCGGTTCGCGTATCTCCCACGACTCGACGTTCGGGTGGAGGACGTCGTCGAACGCTTCTATCTCCGCGGTGTCCTCGATCACCACGACACGACGCTGCGCCGGCAGCTCGTTCAGCATCGCCCGGAGCAATGTCGTCTTGCCAGCCGAGGTCGCACCGACGATCACCCACCTCATCTCGTGAGCCTTCGCGAACGCTCGAAACAGATCGCCCAGTACCGCGGGGAACATCCCAAGGCCGACGAGGTCGGCCAACGACACCTTGCCCAAGATGTTGCGACGCAGCGTGAACGTCACGTGTTGCGACACGTCCCGAGTCGCAGCCAGTCGCAACCCGTCGCCCAGACGCATCACCAACAGCGGATTCTGCGAGTTGAACTGCCGCTCGGTTCGACCCTTCGTGCGCGCCACGAACGACAGCCAGTCCCGCATCTCCGACTCGGACTCCCACGGCGACGGATCGACCGGCCGAACCGTTCCATCGGAGTGGTAGGTGAACAACAAGTCGAACCGCGTGGCGACGATCTCCTCGATCGACTCATCGACCAAAATCACCTCCGCCGGCCCCAGCCCTGTCGAGGAAGCGATCACCTCCTCGCTGATCCGACGCTCTTCGATCTCGCTGATCCGCAGCTGGGACGACGCCAGTCGGTCACGGTCGATCCGGGCGAACTCGGTGCGCAACAGCTTGGCTGCCCTCGCTCGCTGCGCCCCGGTCGACAAGGGAGGCCTGCCTTCGTCGGAACGTTGCGCACCGACCTCCGCGAGATCCTGCTGAACAACCCGGATCAGATCGCGTACCAACGGATCCGCGATCACGTCGTCGCCCTCTTCGACTGGCGGAACGCGACTGGGACCGCCACGTCGCTGGCCACCTCGAGTGCCGCTCGCCATGCCGGTGCCCGGCGAGCCTTCTTGTTCGTCCACACCTGCCGCGAGAGCTCGACGAGTTCCTCGTGAGCAGGAACGATCCATACCTGCCGACAGCCGAAGAACTGTGACAACTCGCCGCGGTTGTACGCGGGTGCTCCGACCACGACCACACCCACCTCGACGGTCGTCGACTGCAACGACTTCACCCGCGTCGGCAGCTGGATGAGATCGGCAGGCTGGTCGCGCGAGAACAACAGTGTCACGCTTGCTTCCGACAGGAACGGCAGCGTGGGTGATCCAGGGGTAACTCGCCCGAGATCGCAGAACCAGACCCTCGCCCGGTCAGCCCCCAACGACGCCGCCACCGACTCGGCGGCGCGATCTGCCGACCACAACCGACGCGTCGCCTCACTCGACTCCGGGCCCGGCACCAACCATGCCCCACTACCCAAGGACCGCGCGGTCGTCGCCAACGGCACCGACGGATCACCGACGTGACGCAGATCCGACACCAGCACTTCCGCCCCAGGTTCGACCCCGACCCCGTACCGTGCGCCCGCCACGCCGCCGTCGAGGTCGGCCTCCAACACCACGCGCTCGATGTCGGCGTGCTCCGGCCACGCCGCCGCCAGCAGCATCGACCATGACGACACCCCAGGCGAGCCCCGGATCGATCCCATCGCCACGATCACGGTCCACCCACCAGCACCAGTCGCAAGGTCTCATCCGCCGACGCCTGCGACACGTCGAGTTGCACCGTGGCGTCGACCACCAAGGAGACCCACATGCGATCTGAGACTGACTCGGCCGACGTGTCACCCTCGACTGCCCAGACGGTCGCTTCGCCGAGTTCACCTACCGTCGGCTCTGTTGACGCGCCAATGCTGGCCGTGCCGTCTACGACCCGCAGCATTCCCACTCGGTCCCCGGCGCTGAGCGAGCGAGTCGGGATCGCGCCCGCTTCGAAGGCTGCGCCGACGACTACTTGGCCAGCCGGGATCACCTCGTCGTTCGGTATGAAGAGACCGGCGTTCAACACCGTGCCTTCCGGTATCGGACCCCGCGCTGCCAGCCCAAGGATCAGCTCCTGCTGATCCGACTGCACGGCTCGCAGCTCGCTCGTACGACCCATCTCCACCACTCGAATGTCGTCGGGGCCGAGCACCTCTCCCGGCTCGATGTCATGCGCCGCCACCGTCACCGCCAACGTGTCGGACATCACCGAGAAGACGTACGCCCCCAGCAAGCCCGCCAGACCGACGAGCAACGCTCCCATCGCGATCCAACTCGGACGCCGACGAGTCGGTGGCGACAGCGACGACACCGCCAAGTCGCTGGCCCTGCCGTCGGCGTCCAGCATCGGTTCACGACCAACCGTCGACGTCATCCCGTCACCACCGCCTGTGCTTCGGCTACGGCGACCGAGCCGTAGGAAATTGTTGGGATCGCCGCTGACGCAAACGTCGGTGAGGATGTCGTCACGTCCCACCGCAAGATCGCCTGCCACGGAAACTCACCCCACTCGGAGATCGACGAGGCGTTTCGGTACGTGTACGCGCACGCGCCGGGAGAATCGACCGAGTAACCCGCCGTCGCTGCCGCCAAGGAGCACACCACGGAGTGACCTCCCGGTTCGCCTGGGCTGAAGGTCAGAGAACCCGGCGCAGCCGACACCGTCGATGTGACCGATCCGGTCACATTCGTGACCGTCGCCGTGAGCGTGATGCCGCTCGGGGGTGCGACCCGGAAGTCCATCGGCGCCTTCACGTACAGCCAGCCGAACTGCGGATCGATCGACGGCCACGACACCGCGGGAGGCTGCAAGTAGTCCTCGAGATGCGCGTACAACGCCGGCACCACGGTTTCCTGCGTGACGAGCGGAACCCAGAAACCAGCCGAGAGCGCAGGAGAGTTCCGACCCGTGATCGGATCCTGACAACCGCTCAACCAGTACACATGCGTCTTCACCGGTGTCGTCCACGCCGACTCGTCAACCCACTCCACCGTGGTGCCGTTGAAGACCGAGTACCGTTCCCACTGTCCATCGCCCGGCACACCGGGGACCGGAATCTCGGTGTTGAAGAACTGGTGCGTCTCGTTCTTGTATTGCCGATCGTCCCGAAGTGAGTAGAACTCCGTGTACACGTCCTCGTCGCCGCACGGGTTCTCCCACACGGCGGATGGCGTTTCGAAACCTGCCAGGTAAACCTCCACTGAGATCGGCGCTCCGCCCGGAGGGAGGTACAGCCCGTCAGCGGAAGCGACCCCCGACGGCGCGAGGCCGTGCCCGAGGAGGGCCGCCGATGCGGACGCAACACCGAGGGCTACTGGCCTGAATCGCACAGGCCGCTCCCTTCGCCCAGTGCCCGCTCGAGTTCCGTCGAGTTGGCGCCGATCCACCGGGAGCCATCCGTCGCAAGTTCCCACTCCTCGCGCAGGGAGACGAACGCGTCGTTGAGAATCGAACCGTCGGGTGCGGTCCGTACGGCACCATCCTCGGTGCAGGTCACCACGCGGGCGGTTCCATTCGCGTCGTTGATCTCCGCCGACTCGATCACGATCCGTCGCGACTCGAGGTTGTCGAACGTCGCGCCCTGTTCGGCCCAGGTGGATGCGGAGATGTACATCGAGTCACTGAGCGGTCCCATTGTCAGCGTCGTCGAGACCGCGACCGGGTCGCAATCGGGCATGACCGCGAGGCAGTCCGTCCAGAGATTGAAGATGTCCTCGACGGATGCCGATGCCGCTTCGGCTGACATCAGGTTGGTCGGCGGCGGGGGCACCGACGTAGTCGATGGGGACTCGGCGGTTGTCGGCGGTGTCGTCGAGGACGTCGTGGGAGGGGCCCCGGATGTCGTCGGGGTGTCGGTCGTTCGTGTCGTTGACGTGGTCGACGCGTCCGTCCGTGTCGTTGCTGGAGCTACGTCGGTCGTGGTCAGAGCTGCGCTGGTCGATGGATTGCCGCCAGTTGTGGCCGATGTCGTGTCGGCCGCTGCCGGATCGTCGTCGTCACCGCTGCACGCGGAACCGATAGTTACGGCAGCGATCGTTGCGCAGGCGAGTATTGAACGTGCCTTTCCCGATCTACCGCTGGATCGGGTCCTTGTTGGGACGTGCGTGCTGAACATCACGGTCCTATCCGCACGCCCGCCGTGAGGCGGGTGGCATCGGCGGTTGTGGCTCTCGGGGAGCGATAGGGCCCGCTGGCGCTGCGTCACTTCAAGTAGGACGTGAAGCGCAGCGATTCGTCACAGACAAAGTCTGTAGATCGGATTCTAGCGAGTTGTCGCGCTAGGACTCAATGGGTAGATCTCCCCGACGCGATGGCCGTCGGTGTGCCGTACGTGCCCACTGCTCGACGTCGCTTCGCAGCCACAGCCGAGCTCGAGGCTTGTCGACCAACGGAGCCGGAAAAGTGCCTCGATGCCACAGGGTCGACGCGGTGCCCGAGTTCTTCCAGCCCAACTCCGCGGCGATCTCGCCGGAGGACATCAGCTCATCAGGTTCGAACGTCGACATGGCGGATGTCGCCCCCTCGCCCGTCCTGCATTTTCTCACACAGCGGCTTTGATCGCCACGGGTAGTTCGGCGATGAACGTATGGAGAAACGTCACCGTTGGATGAGACGAAGCGGCGTGGTTCACATACCAACAGAGCAAGCGGTCGGTTCGGGCGGCCGCTCACGCTCCAGGAAGGGAGGTGTCATGAGCAAGGGCAACACGACATCGCCGAAGCACACTGCACCCGAGTGGTACGACGTGCCGAGTCTCGCCAACCTCCTTGGTGTGAGCGAGGGGTTCGTCCGCTCGATGGTCTACCGGCGAGAGATCCCTTATGCGAAGATCGGCAAGTTCATTCGCTTCGATCCCAACGAGATCGACCTGTGGCTCACAGAGCGACGCGTCGACGCGCTTTCATGATCGGGAGCTGTCAGAGCACGTCGCGTTCCGCTGTGATACGGATATCCATTGCGGCTGCGATCTCCGCATCTCGCTGCGTCGACCTGTTCAGGTAGCGAACCGATGCATCGGACGTGGCGTGCCCCATCCGCGCCATCAGCTCCTTGATCGAGGCCCCAGCGCTCGCAGCCGTCGTGCTCGACAGGTGGCGGAGCGAATGAAACCGAACGTTCGGGTCGACATCGGCGTTCGCCTTCGCCCTCTTCCAGTATGGAGCGAAGTACCGGTAGAGGAGGGGCCGACCCTTGACCGACGTGAACACCAGCGCATCCCTGTCTTCTTCGGTGTACTCGTCGAGGTGTGCGCGCAGAAGCGCCGCTGTGCTCTCGGGGATGACGACGGTTCGATGAGCTGACGCCGTCTTCGGCTTGCCGAACGTTGCCCCAACGCCCTTCTCGAATGTGAGAGCGCGATCCACTCGGATAGTCGAGTGGTCGAGGTCGACGTGGCGACGAGCCAGACCTGACAGTTCGCCAAAGCGGAGCCCGGATGTCGCGGCCAGCCAGACCAATGCCCGGAATCGAGGCTCGATCTCATCGGCGAGACGCGCGACATCGGCGTACGTGGGCAGTAGCCCTTCGTAGGCCTCCTCGCGTGCCGCGCGTTTGATGTTGACCGGGTTGCTTCGCAAGTGGCCGTCTTCGACCGCTGTGCCCATGATGGTCCGAAACAATCGGTAGACCTTCGCCACGGTGTTCGCGGCGAGGTGCGTCTTGTGCAGTTGCCCGTACCACGTGCGGACGGCGGCTGGAGTGATGTCGCGAAGCCGAACGGACTCGAAGCGTTCGAGGATCCACTTGAGCTGAGAGTCGTACGTATCGCGTGTGCGGGCACGAAGGTCGCGCTCGTCCAGCCATCGTCGTGCGTAGACCCCGAAGCGCTCGGAGCCCGCTGACGGGTTGATGTGTGCGCCACGGTTGAGATCGGTCTCGATCGACGCAAGCCAGATCCGAGCGTCGGCCTTCGTGCGGAACGTGTGATCTGCTGGCACCTGCCGGCCGAGGTGCCAGTACCGGGCCTGAAAGCGTCCGCTGGGCATCTTTCGGATGGTGCCGAACTGGCGTGCTCTACTCATTCGTGCCGTCCTGTTGCGGTCTGTTCTAGGCACGTTGTAGGCACGACGACAGGCTAGACGTTGCGTGAGCTACCGTCCAGGTTCTGCCGAAAACTGCAAGTGACCAGGCACTTTGCCTGGTCACTTGGTGAAGAGCGGATGAGGGGAATCGAACCCCCGTATTCAGCTTGGGAAGCTGATGTTCTACCATTGAACTACATCCGCGTGGCCTGCTGAGCGGGCGTCCGACACGTTAGCGGGCCGTCGGGCCGACCGGGAACCGAGGGGCGGATGTCGCCAGAAGGTTCGGTCAGCTCATCCGGCGGGTAGTTCTGGAACGTCATGTCGCCAGCACCGTCCGATCCGAATGTCGTCGATGTCACGGCTGAGCTCGCGGCCGACGCTCCGGACCCGCCGGCCACCGTGGTCGGCCGTGGCCGCGACGCCCGCCATCCGTACCAGATCCCCCGGCTGGGTTGGAAGGACATCGCGTACCGCGTCAAGGACGAATGGGGTGACGATCACGTCGGTCTGAGCGCTGCTGCGGTCGCGTTCTACTCGTTCCTCGCACTGTTCCCGGCGCTCGCCGCAACCGTGTCGATCCTCGGCCTCGTCGCTCGCGGGCGGAACCCGGAGCAGGTCATCGACGACCTGTTCGGTGCGCTTCCCGAGCAAGCACGTGAACTCCTCAGCGACCAGCTCACGACGATCTCGTCGCAGACGTCCGGGTCACTGTCGTTCGGGCTCGTCATCGGCGTCGTGCTGTCACTGTGGACGGCGTCGGGCGCCGTCGGGCAACTCGTCAACACCATCAACATCGCCTACGACGAGGAGGAGACCCGCAACTGGTTCCTCCGCAAGGCGATGGCGCTCGGTCTCACGCTCGGCGCGATCCTGTTCGTCGCGTTCGCGGTGTTCGTCGTCGTCGGCTTCCCCGAACTGATCTCGCGCGCCGGGTTCGGAGTCGGCACGCGACGCCTGCTCAACATCCTGATCTGGCCGGGCCTCGCGCTCTCGTTCGGCATTGCGCTCGCGGTCCTGTACCGCATCGCGCCCGACCGCAGTGCCGCACACTGGAAATGGGTGTCGGTCGGATCGATCTTCGCGATCGTCGCCTGGGTCGCCGTCACCCTCGGGTTCCGGTTCTACGTGTCGTCGTTCGGTTCGTACAACGAGACCTACGGTTCGTTGGCCGCGGTCGTCGTGATCCTGCTGTGGCTCTGGCTCACTGCTGTCATCGTGCTGCTCGGTGCCGAGATCAACGCCGAGGTCGAGCACCAGACCGAGTACGACACGACCGTCGGTGGTGAACAACCGATGGGACTCCGCGGCGCCGTCAAGGCCGACACCCTCGGCAAGCTCCGCGACTGATCGAAGGGGGCAGCCCGGCTCGGGTCAGCCGTCGTCGGCGACGTCGGGACCGTCCCAGTAGCCGGCCATCAGCTCCCCGACCCACGGAGGTTCGACGACCTCGCCGCGGGGGAGGAACGCCCGCATGACCGGCTTGATGTCGAGCACCGGTGTGCCGTCGATCGCATCCAGACCCTGCACGCGTACCTGGCGCCCCTGAACCCCGACCAACCGGCAGACGGTGACGCCGAGGCGGTTCGGGCGCTTGCTGCCCCGCTGGGCGAAGATGCCGACGCGCGGCCAGTCGGTGTTGCCCCGAGGATGCCGAGCGTCGGTCGTGACCTCGTCGTCGGCGAGGCCGTGGAAGCGGAACACCACCTCGACGTGCGAGAACGCATCGAGGCCCGTCAGCGACTCGGCGCCGAACCGGTCGGCCAGCGTGATCGTTGCGAACTCGCGGTCCCAACCGTCGTCGCGTCGATCGGATCTTCCACCATCGACGACACCGATCGGTGCGATGCCCCGCTCCGCTGCGTTCGGTTCCATGTCGTCCGGATCCTCACTCGTGTCGGTACTCATGTCGGACGGTGTCGGAACATGGCGTCCGCGACGACACCGCCACCTCGTTCGTCGCGCGAGCGCAGTCCCGAGATCGCACCGTCGATGTCCTCGGTCGGCTTGTTCTGGCTCAACTTCCGTTTCGCCTCCACCCGGCTGACCTCGAGCGACACTCCCACGATCGCCGTCAGCAAGCCCTCGACGTAGTCGTCGGGGGCGTCGTCGACCGACCACGGCGACGGCATCGTCGACTCGTGATGATCGGTGAGATCACGGACGAGCTGCAGCGTCCACTCCGCGTCGTGGCCGACCAGCCGGCCGTGCAGGTGCACCACCTCGTAGTTCCAGGTGGGCACGACCTTGCCGTGTTCGGCCTTCGACGGATACCAACCCGGAGAAACGTACGCATCGCTCACGGGGACGATCAACAGGGCGTCGACCGGGGCCAGATCGACAACCGGGTTGCGGCGGGCGAGGTGGGCGCGCACGAGCGTCGCCTCGT